>DAOORH010000229.1:0-5675 GCA_035389145.1 Cellvibrio sp. | reverse complement strand
TTTGATTGTTGTGTTGTTAAGGTAAAGCTATGCATTGTGAATCACCGATTAAGCGCCGTAAGTCGCGTCAAATTATGGTTGGAAATGTTCCCGTAGGTGGCGATGCGCCGATCTCTGTGCAGAGCATGACTAATACTGAGACAACAGATGTGGCTGCTACTGTTGAACAAATTCGCCGTATTCAATTAGCGGGTGCGGATATTGTGCGTGTTTCTGTGCCCAGCATGGAAGCAGCTGAAGCCTTTGGCGAAATTCGCAAACAAGTAACCGTTCCCTTAGTGGCCGATATTCATTTTGACTACCGTATTGCGTTGCGCGTTGCAGATTTGGGTGTGGATTGTTTGCGCATTAATCCCGGTAATATTGGCCGTGAAAAACGTATTCAAGCGGTAGTCGATAAAGCGCGCGATTTAAATATTCCCATTCGTATCGGCGTAAATGCTGGTTCGCTTGAAAAAGATTTGCAGAAAAAATACGGTGAACCAACACCAGATGCTTTGGTGGAGTCTGCACTGCGTCACGTTGAGATTTTGGACAGCTTAAATTTCCATAATTTTAAAGTGAGTGTGAAAGCATCGGATGTATTTATGGCCGTCGCCGCTTATCGCAAGCTCGCCACTCAAATTGAGCAGCCGTTGCATTTGGGCATTACTGAAGCCGGTGTGTTGCGCGCGGGTACAGTTAAGTCGGCGGTAGGTTTGGGCGCGCTTTTGATGGATGGTATCGGCGATACCATTCGTATTTCGCTCGCCGCTGATCCTGTTGAAGAAATTAAAGTCGGTTGGGATTTGTTGCGCAGTTTGAAGTTGCGTAGTAAAGGTGTGAACTTTATCGCTTGCCCAAGTTGTTCACGTCAAAATTTTGATGTGATTAAAACCATGAATGAATTGGAAGCGCGCGTGGAAGATATTACTACGCCGATTGATGTTGCTGTTATCGGTTGTGTCGTAAATGGCCCCGGTGAGGCGAAAGAGGCCGATTTAGGTTTGGCAGGCGGTACACCCAATAATTTGGTGTATATCGACGGAGAGCCAAACCATAAAATTGGCAACGAAAATTTGGTGGATAATTTAGAGCGACTCATCCGCGCAAAAGCAGCGCAAAAAGCCATTAAGATGGCTGAAGATGAAAAAAATATTATCGCTCGCGCCTAATTGCGTAGCAGTCAAAAAGAGTCAGGAATTTATTTTGAAGAAAATTCAAGCTATTCGTGGAATGAATGATTTATTGCCCAGTGATTCAGTGGTTTGGCAATTTGTTGAGGCTGCAGTTGCAGATATTTTGCAGCGTTATGGTTATCAAGAAATTCGTTTTCCAATTTTAGAATCCACAGAACTTTTTAAGCGCTCTATCGGTGAAGTTACCGATATCGTTGAGAAAGAAATGTATACCTTTGATGATCGCAATGGTGACAGCGTAACTTTGCGCCCAGAAGGCACTGCATGTTGCGTACGCGCTTGTGAAGAGCACGGTTTGTTGTACAACCAAACTCAGCGTTTGTGGTACATGGGCCCTATGTTTCGTTACGAGCGCCCGCAAAAAGGCCGCTACCGTCAGTTTCATCAAATTGGTGTCGAAACCTTTGGTATGGACGGCCCTGATATAGATGCTGAAGTTTTATTGCTCAGTGCGCGTATTTTGCGTGAACTTGGCGTTGCTTCGTTTGTCACACTGCAGATCAATTCGCTCGGTGACTCGGCATCACGAGCAAAATACAAAGATGCGTTAGTTGCCTATCTCGAAATACACAAAGACCGGTTGGATGCCGACAGTCAGCGTCGTTTAACCACTAATCCATTGCGTATATTGGATAGTAAAGAAGCCAGCACCCAAGCGCTGCTCGACGGCGCTCCTGTATTGTTGGATTATTTGGATGAAGCCTCGCAAGCGCATTTTGAACAACTCAAGGTATTGTTGGATGCGGGTGGCGTTAGCTATCAAGTTAATCCACGGTTAGTGCGCGGTTTGGATTATTACGGTAAAACAGCCTTTGAATGGGTAACTGATAAATTAGGTTCACAAAGTACTGTATGTGCTGGTGGGCGCTACGATAACTTGGTTGAGCAGTTAGGTGGCAAGCCTACACCTGCCGTGGGTTTTGGTATCGGCTTGGAGCGGCTGGTATTATTGCTGCAAGCTGTCGATGCGATTCCAAAAGGTTTGGAGCAAATTGCAGATATTTATGTGGTTGCAGTGGGTAATGTGCAAAAAGAAGCCTTTCAGTTAGCTGAAAATCTCCGCACTGATTTGCCAAATTTGCGTGTCATTAGCCATTGCGGCGGCGGTAATTTTAAAAATCAGTTAAAAAGGGCTGATAAGAGTACTGCAGACATCGCCTTAATCTTAGGCGAGGATGAAATTGCCAAGCAGGTTGTAGCAGTGAAATTTTTGCGCGAAGATCAGCCTCAGCAAATAATTCCATTAACTGAAATAGCGAATTTTTTAAAAACTTGTATATAAATTTTAATTGATATGAATCATTAGGAGTTCATTGTGAGCACGCATTTAACCGAAGAAGAACAATTAGAAGTATTAAAACGCTGGTGGAAAGATTACGGCAAAACTGTTATTGCAGCGGTAGTGGCCGCAGTTGTTATTTATTTTGGGTGGACGGCCTGGCAAGACAAACAACGTGTTAAAGCCGAATCTGCATCTTCACAATATGACACCTTGGTAAAGCTGTTAAGCGTAGAGCAGGGTAAAACCTTGAGCGATACAGATAAAGCTACTGCCGATCATATCGCTAATGAATTGAAAGATAAGAACGGTAAAGGGCTATATGCACAGGGTGCGGCTTTTTATCTAGCTAAGTCTGCAGTTGATGCGGGCAATTTAGATAAGGCGGTTACTGAATTGCAATGGATTTTATCTTCCAAGCCTGCGGTCGCAACAGAACAGTTAGCGCGCGTGCGTTTGGCGCGTCTTTATGTAGCCAAAGCTGCTTATGCCGAAGCTCAAGCACAAATAGCGGAAGAGCCCAGTAAAGCCTTTGCATCAGAATATGCTGAAGTGCGCGGTGATATTTTAAAAGCCCAAGGCAACAAAGAAGCAGCAGCTACGGCCTACAAAAAAGCATTAGAGACTACCGATCCACAAAACCAAGAGCGCTCCATGGTTTTGCAAATGAAAGCTGACGAATTAAAATCTGCTGAGACGGCACAGTCCCTACCAGCTACTGCGGAGAAAGCACAATGAGGCACTTAAAATGGAGCCTATTGCTCTGTGCCGTTTTGTTGTCTGGTTGTTCATGGTTTTCTAAAAAAACTGGTCAAGAGCCAATGGATTTAGAAAGCTTTAAAGAGACTGCAAAGCTTAGTGAAATTTGGAGTCGTGGAGTTGGTAATGGCCAAGGCATTGGCTTAACCCAGCTCACTCCTGTTATCGATGGCGATAAAATTTATACCGTAGATCACGAAGGTATTGTGACTGCGTTAAATCGTCAAAATGGTAAAAAACTTTGGTCGACAAAAATAACTAAAGAGTTTTCCGGTTGGATGGGTAGCGTCGTTTACTCCTTTAAAGAAAAAGATTTAAATCACGGTATTACGGGCGGCATTAGTTACGCAGATGGTTTGCTCTATATAGGTAACTACGCAGGCGAGGTTGTCGCGCTTTCTGCGACCAATGGTAAAGAGGTTTGGCGCAAGCAGTTGAAGGGTGAAATTTCTTCTGTGCCACAAACCAATGGTCAAGTTGTTGCCGTGCAAACTATGAACGGTAAATTGTTTGTATTGGATGCAAAAACCGGCGCGGATATGTGGTTTTTTGAAAATCCTCCGCCAGTCTTAACTCTCCGAGGTTCAGCTGCTCCGCTGGTAACTGACTCCGCCATTTTTGCAGGTTTTGCAAATGGCCGTTTGATGGCGTTTAACCCCAGCAACGGCTTGATTTTGTGGGAACAGCGCATGGCGCTTCCTAAAGGTCGTTCTGAATTAGACCGAATGGTTGATATTCACGCTAGCCCTTTAATCAAAGATGGCATTTTATTTGTGGGCACTTATCAAGGTCGCATTGCAGCTGTCGCACGCGGTACTGGCAGCAGTGTGTGGGGTGTTGATGGTTCCACTTCTGAAAATCTCGCAGCTTCTGATGATAAATTATTTGTAAGCCAAAGCGATGGCAAAGTTGTTGCGTATAGCCTCACTTCTGGAGAGCAACTTTGGCAAAACGAGAAATTATTGCGTCGTCGTTTAAGTGGCCCGCAAGTTTTTGGTGAATATGTTGCTGTGGTTGATTTTGAAGGCCATATGCATGTATTGAATCAATCAAACGGTGAGCTTGCCGCCCGCGATAGAGTAGACCGTAAAGGCGTACGAGCGCCTATGCTGACAGATGGCTCTATACTTTATGTGTATGGCAACGGCGGAAGTCTTATGGCTTTTACGGCTAAAGTTAAAAAGTAAGTTTTAGATTAAATTTTTTTATTCGAACCACTTAAAGGCCCAACCAATATGGAACGGTCCTTAAGTGGTTGATTTTTTTGTAGCATGATCGTTTTTGTTTGCATTACTTTTCTATTTAAACGAATTGATTGCATGTTTTGCTTCTTTAATTAATTGATGTACTTATTATGATTCCTGTAATTGCTCTTGTCGGCCGCCCCAACGTCGGAAAATCCACACTTTTTAATCGCCTCACGCGTAGCCGTGATGCGCTGGTTGCGGATTATCCCGGCCTTACTCGCGACCGCAAATACGGTGAGGGAACCTTTGAGGAGCGTCGCTTTATCGTGATCGATACCGGTGGTATTAGCGGTGAAGAAGAGGGCATTGATAGTATGATGGCTGGTCAATCTTTGATGGCAATTGAAGAGGCCGATATTGTTTTATTTATTCTGGATAGCCGTGCAGGTTTGCACCCTGCAGACATTATGATTGCAAAACATTTGCGCGTGCATAATAAGAAATCCTATCTGGTTGCGAATAAAATTGATGGTATGGATCCCGATATTGCGCTTGCGCCTTTTTATGAATTAGGGTTGGGCGAAATTTTTGCAACCACGGCTACCCATGGCCGCGGTGTGAAATCCATGATGGAAGAAGTGCTTGCGGAAATTCCGGAGTTTACCGAAGGTGAGCAAGTTGAAGTTGCCAAGGGTATTAAAATGGCGGTAGTAGGCCGCCCTAATGTGGGTAAATCTACCTTGGTAAACCGCTTGCTCGGAGAAGACCGTGTAGTGGTTTATGATGAGCCTGGAACAACACGCGATAGTATTTATATCAACTACGAACGCTTTGGAAAAAATTACACCATTATTGATACTGCCGGCGTGCGCCGCCGTAAGAATATAGATTTAATGGTAGAGAAATTTTCTATCGTAAAAACCATGCAGGCTATTAGTGATGCCAATGTCGTGATCTTGGTCATGGATGCCAGCGAAGGTGTGGTTGAACAAGATTTACATTTAATGGGTTCAACGATTGAAGCTGGTCGTGCTTTAGTAATTGCGCTGAATAAATGGGATGGTTTGGATGAATCTCACAAGCAATATGTGAAAAAGGAATTGGAGCGCCGTTTACGCTTTGTCGATTTCGCGACCATTCATTTTATTTCAGCATTGCATGGCACTGGCGTTGGCAATCTCTATAAATCTATTGAAGAAGCTTATCAGTCAGCAACCGATAAATTCTCTACCAATTATTTAACCCGTATTCTTGAAGATGCTGTGCGTGAAC
>DAOORH010000228.1:0-5710 GCA_035389145.1 Cellvibrio sp. | reverse complement strand
CGCTATTTAATAAGTGACCCACAATTTGCCCCATGGAAGGCGAATGCTTTACGGGTAAACGCTTGTTAGGCTTAACCGATGATCTATTGCCGCTCACACCTATCACAAATAAGGATTCTGCCCCCAAATGTAATGCCGGGCTGATAGGCGCTAATTGCCGCAGAGCACCATCACCAAAATATTCGCGATTAATTCTTACGGCGGGGAAAATGGTTGGAATCGCGGACGATGCAATTAAATGCTCCAAACGCAATTCTGTCGCGACACCAGCGCGTCTGTAACGATTCCAGCCCTGAATACTTTCATGGCCCTGAAAAAAACTGACAGTGTGCCCAGACGAATACCCCATGGCCGAAACCGATACAGCCAGAAGCTTTTGGCTAGCGATAGACTGCTGAATGTTGTGAAATGGAATGCGTGAACCGAGTAAATCCCACAGTGGAGAATTGTCTAATAACGACAAGGGCTTTTTACGACCTATCCCTTGGTTAAAAAGCGACAAACCTAAAAGCCCAACGCCTTTAAAAATATCCATCCAACCGTGCAAGTAAATATCACCGACAGTTAAACTTCGCCACATATTTGCGAGGGAATGCACAGACTCTTTAAAGGTTCCGGGGTGTGCCGCCAAGGCGAGCGCATTAATAGCGCCCGCAGACGTGCCGCAAATAATGGGGAATGGATTGGTATTGTCGTCGGGTAGAATTTCGGCGAGTGCTTGTAGCACCCCCACTTGATAAGCGGCACGCGCGCCACCGCCAGATAAAATTAACGCGCGCTTCATAGCGACAAGTCTTTTTCAATGGCATCAATGGGGTCAGACTCCATTGATTTAAATTGACTGATTTGTACTTCTACACCCTCGCACAAATCAATGGAGTCTGACCCCATTGAAAAAAAATTCATATCCCCGCCTTAGCAATTTCTTTATCGCGCAATTCACGGCGCAATACTTTACCCACGTTGGTTTTGGGTAATTCTGTGCAAAACTCAATTTGATGCGGAACCTTGTAAGCGGTTAATTTTGTTTTAGCAAAATCGCGCACGGCTTTTATATCCAAATCAGGATTGGTACAAACCACAAAGGCTTTTACAATTTCACTGCCTTCGTTATCGGGCACGCCAATCACAGCGGCTTCAACAATGTCCGGATGACAAGCCAGCACATCTTCAACTTCATTGGGATACACTTTAAAGCCAGAGACATTGATCATATCTTTTTTGCGATCCACAATTTTTATAAAACCATCAGCCGCAATAACAGCCATGTCCCCGCTTTTAAACCAACCGTCTTGATTGATAACTTCAGCGGTTGCCTCTGGGCGCTGCCAATAACCTTTCATCACCTGCGGGCCACGAATAAGTAATTCACCCGCTTCACCTGTAGGCAAATCATCGCCATTGTCATCTACCACTTTGCACTCAGTCTCAGGTAATGGTCGGCCTACAGTTCCATATTGCACAGCATTACATTGATTGCTGCACACCACCGGCGAGGTTTCCGTTAAGCCATAACCTTCGGTGATAGGACTACCCGTTAATTCTTTCCACTTGTTAGCGGTTTCGGTAGTAAGGGCCATGCCGCCCGATGAGGTTAAATGCAAGGGACTAAAATCTAATTTCTGAAAATCGGAGTTGCGCAGCAGAGCATTAAACAAAGTATTTAATCCGACAAACAACGTGAATGGATATTTTTTTAATGTGGCGACAAAAGTAGGAATATCGCGGGGGTTGGGAATCAATACACTGTGATTACCCAAAGCGACTGCAGAGGTGCAGTGAATCGTAAACGAATAAATATGGTAGAGCGGTAGCGGCGCAATATAAATTTCTTGATTTCTGCGAAACGAATCCACCATGTGTTCGTTCAGCTGAACCATATTTGCAACCAAATTCCTGTGTGTAAGCATAGCGCCTTTTGCAACACCAGTCGTACCGCCCGTGTATTGTAAAACCGCAACATCTTCAGGGTTCATTGCAACAGGTTGCCACGGCTGCTTGGCCATACGCAAAGCATCGTTAAATTTTATGTACGAGGGAAACGAAAACTCCGGCACTAATTTTTTAACATACTTAACGACAGTATTGATCAGCAATCTTTTGAGCGGTGGATGCACATCCGCAAGCTCCGTCACAATCACTTGTTCTACGGATGTTTCAGCAATAATTGTTGATGCATTCTTAGCAATATTGGCAAGCACCACTAAAGCCTTTGCGCCCGAATCATTTAATTGATGTTTAATTTCATGGGCGGTGTAAAGCGGATTCGTATTCACCACAATAAGACCAGCACGCATAGCACCAAACACAGCAATTGGGTACTGCAAAACATTTGGCAACTGAATTGCAATTCGGTCGCCAGGTTTTAACGCCGTATGCTGCTGTAAGTAAGCTGCAAATTTACCACTGAGCTCATCCAGCTCGCGAAAATTAATGGTGTGCCCCATACAAGTAAACACAGCGCTCGCTGAAAACTCCTGACAAGCTTCAGCAAATACGTCGGGAATTGTACGGTGATAATGTAGCGGCATTGCTTGGCTCCTACTTCTTATTAAAATGTTTGCTCTATGTTTTTTTAAACACTACTAAAAGATAAAATGATCCGCATCAAGACTCATCAGATTATCGGCGCCCGAATTAATTGTGGCCGCCAAGCTCAAGGTTCTCGGCAAAATTCGCTCAAAATAAAAGCGTGCTGTCGCTAATTTTGCGTTGTAAAAATCCGGCTCATGAGTGCCAGCTGCAAGTTTCATCGCGGCGGTTTTAGCTGCCCTCGCCCACAGATAACCCATAAAAATGTAACCACAGTACATGAGGTAATCGACCGACGCTGCACCCACTTCATCGGCATTACTCTGTGCTCGCATGCCTATGTTGCTGGTAATCACCAACCACTCTTTCTCTAGTCTAGTCAAAGATTCTATATAGGGCGACAATTCTGGCGGGTTTGTGGGATCAAGGCAAAACTGTTGAATGCACTCCGCAAATTTACCCAACAACTTGCCGTTGGATAGCAAAACTTTGCGGCCCAATAAATCCAGCGCCTGCACGCCAGTTGTGCCCTCATACAAAGAGGCTATGCGGCAGTCGCGCAAGTTCTGCTCCACGCCCCACTCTTTGATATAACCGTGGCCACCAAAACATTGCAGTGCTAAGTTGGCTGACTCAAAACCCAACTCGGTCATAAAACCTTTAGCAATAGGCGTGATCACACTCAACATATCCAGCGCAGATTGACACAGGGTTTCACCCTGCCCCAATTGTGCAATATCCACACGTTTAGCGGCGTAGTAAGCCATCATCCGCATCCCTTCTGCCAAGGATTTTTGCGTCATCAGCATGCGGCGCACGTCGGGGTGAACGATAATAGGGTCAGCACTACTATTCGGATTTTTAACACCTGAAAAAGAGCGCCCCTGCAAACGCTCCTGCGAGTATCTAAGTGATTTTTGAAACCCTAACTCCGCGTGAGCTAAGCCCTGCAGCGCCGCGCCCAAGCGCGCCAAATTCATAAAGGTGAACATCAGATTCAAACCTTTATGCGGCTCACCCAAGAGCGTGCCGACAGCGCCGTCAAAATTCAGTAAGCAGGTTGCGTTGCCATGAATACCCATTTTGTGTTCCAGCGAACCACAATTGACATTGTTGCGATCGCCCAGTGAACCATCGGTATTAATGTTGAATTTGGGAACGATAAAAAGAGAGATGCCTTTAGTACCTGCGGGAGCATCGGGCAAACGGGCAAGCACAATATGAACGATATTGTCCGCGAGATCATGGTCGCCAGAGGAAATAAAAATCTTGGTGCCAGTCAATGAATAGCGGCCATCATCCAAGGGCGTTGCCTTGGTTTTCAGTAAGCCCAAATCTGTACCGCAATGCGCTTCTGTCAGGCACATGGTGCCGGTCCACTGGCCGGAGATTAGCGCGGGTAAATAGGTTTGCTTCTGCTCATCTGATCCGTGGGACTCAATGGTGTGCATAGCCCCTTGAGATAAACCGGGGTACATGGTCCATGAATAGTTAGCCGTTGCCGACAACTCGTTGATCACCAAACCCAAGGATTGAGGCAAACCCTGACCACCAAACTCAACTGAACGCGCAAGCGATGGCCAACCAGCATCGCAGTAGCGTTGATATGCGGCTTTAAAACCTGTGGGAGTAACAACCTGGCCATTTTCAAGACGACAACCTTCGCTATCCCCCGTGGCAGATAAAGGGGCTAGAACATCTTCACAAAAACGAGCGCTTTCATCTAACAGAGCTTTGGTGAGGTCGCGATCCAAGCTTGGGCAGTATTCCGCGTAATGCTCTTCAAAATGGAAAACCTCAAACAGTGCAAATTCAATATCGCGCAGCGGAGCTTTAAAATCTCGCATCCTTAATTTTCCTTTAGGGATGTGGGTTGATCCCATTTCTCGGCATGTGCATCATGCGCCGAGCCATGGGTTGATATACCTTCTATTTAATCGCAATTAATTTAGGAGCCATAAATTAATGGGTTATCGTTTTTATAAAAGGCGTGCAAACATATTGGCAGAGGATCGCTTTAAGTCAAATACGCATACAAGGCGACCAGAATTTCTGCGCTTAGAATTCTACGCTGTATGTAAAGGTAAAGACTGCAACAGTGTCAGCAACTCTGCTGTAACACCCGCGGTAAAACCCCAAATTTCATAGTTTTGGTAGACATAAGCGGGAATACGCACACGCACGCCATTGCGCTCAAACACATCCATTCTGACCTGCAAGCCATGCTGAAAAGCAGTCAGTGGCACTGTAAACAACGCCTCTAACTCGTGATGATTGAGATCGAAACGGCAATCTGCCGGAATCTTGCCCACAAACGGCTGCACCATAGCACCTGACTTTGTAGCACGCGCTGGTAACGCGCCCAACACATGAATCATGTTCGGCGACAGGCCAATCTCTTCATGGGTTTCCCGCAGGGCAGTTGTAAGCAGCGAATCATCTTGCGGCTCCCATTTACCACCTGGGAAACACACTTCACCCGCATGTTGGTTGAGATGCTTAGAGCGCAAGGTAAAAATCAGTTCCGGCTCGGCAGTATCCGTCATTAACACCATAACAGCAGCATGTTGTGGAAACGCACCGCCAAAGGATTGAATATTTCCATTCGCACCCAAGACTTCCGCAATGCTTTGCCACAACACTCTGTTCATGGTTCCAACTCCGCCAAACGCCACACATCAATCGCGGGTTCTTCATATGGGTGAGCTATGCGCAAAGCTGCAACCGCCGCCTTAATGCGCGAATCATCGCAAACCATTTCAACGCGATATTCAGTGACCTGTTCTAATTGATTGGCTTGCCCAATAAATGGATGACTACCCGCAAGAGGACGAAACTGCCCTGCTCCCGCCACTTGCCAGCAACATTGATCGTAATGACCGATTGTGCCCGCACCTGCGTTAAATACCGCAGTTTTGACAGGTTCAAGATGAGTTTCAGGGACAAAGAAGACAAGTTTATACATAGGCAGCTGGCAGACATGATTTGTGATTTGCCAGTATCACACAGGCCGAGCGGCCTGTGTGAGAGGGGGTAAGCAAGTTAGCTTTTATTAGATGACGCGAACAGCAATGACATGCTGAACCTTAGCAATGGCATCAAGTACGCTTGCCGCTGGCGCTTGTTGCACATCGATAATGTTGTAAGCCACATCGCCACGGCTTTTGTTAACCATATC
>DAOORH010000227.1:0-5716 GCA_035389145.1 Cellvibrio sp. | reverse complement strand
TTGACGGTGAAAGTTGGTATAACTACATAGGCCTACCCGCAAAAGAATGGCCGCTTTTATTTAATAATGATTATTCACCAAAGCCAGCATTTTATGGGGTGGCAGAAGCCTTGGCTGGAAAGTAAAACCATTTTGGGGGCCACTTGTTTCTGCCAGATCTCACCGTTCATCTTGAGTGCGAAGCAATCGAACTATTTGGCGTGTCCTTCGATTGCTTCGCTATCATGGCGGGTAGCTAGGTGTGAGAAGTAAATTAAATGTGAAGTTAATTAAGAAACTTTAACTGGCGCCGTACTCTTACGAATAATAAACTCTGTTGGCAGCACACACTCAGTTTGGCTCAGGGGTTCGCCTTCAATAATCCGCAGCAACATATCCATCGCCATCTTGCCCATTTCTTCCGCAGGTTGTGAAATCGTGGTCAGGCTTGGGTCGCAGTATTTCGCGTAAGCAATATCGTCAAAGCCCGTTACCGACATATCTTCTGGGATGCGAATGCCCTGCGCTTTCAAGGTTTGCATAGCGCCAATTGCCATTTCATCATTCATGGAAAAAACTGCAGTGGGGCGATTCTTCATATTGCAAAATTGGAATGCCGCATTCAGGCCAGACCACATAGTAAAGTCGCCTTCGGCGAGAAGGTCGCGATCAAACTCGATGCCAGCTTGGCGCAGGGCGTCTTTGTAGCCTTCCAAGCGATCCACTGTGTGCGGGTTGTCCTTTAGGCCAGAAATCACGCCTATGCGTCTATGCCCCAGAGAAATTAAATAATCCACCATGGTTTTGGCGGCGGCACGGTTGTCGATACGAATCGCGGGGCCGGTGGTGTATTCGCAACCACAGGCGTTTACGCAGGGGATATCGGCGGGAATATTGTTTTGGCTTTTTTCCGAGCTGGGGCGCAATTGAATAATGCCATCGGCCAAGCGGGTTTCTACGCGGCGAATGTATTCCAATTCGCGCTCGTGGGTGCCGCGGGTATCGCCCAAGAGTACGGCATAACCTTTTTGCTGGGCGCGGTCTTCTAGGGCGCGAATAAATAAAGAGTAAAAGGGGTTGGCGATATCGGGTACCAAAACCACCACCGCATAAGAGCGCGCCGAACGGAAATTGCGCGCCAACATATTGGGTTTGTAGCCAGCCTGAGCGACAGCGGCATGCACTTTTTCTAGACTTTCGGCGGAAACTTTCTCCGGCATGCTGAGCGCGCGGGATACGGTGGCTACTGAAACGCCTGCTATACGGGCGACATCGCGAATGCTGGACATAGGCTGTCTCTTCTTGAAGTAATGGGGTGTTAGGTCTATTGGGAATAAATTATGTTTTAGGTGTTTTGTAACACTAGGCGATTATAGCCATGTAATTGCAGTGAGTGTGGTAAGAATATTTACACTAGCGCATTGAATTTAGCTGGTAAATTTACCTGTAACCGATTACATTATGTGGCTAGAGATTTTGCTGCTAAACCTTCTAGATCGGCAACTATACCTGCCTTGAAAGATATCTATTTTTGTAAAGATGTAACCGATTTAGTTGAAGTAAACTAGTGTACTAGGCATGATCTTGTGTCTTTGGGCGACGTTTCGTCCATCAATGGGTTGATAGATAAAATCCCTCTGGGGATAACATAATAAGTGGAACATAGAATGACTCTTCCCTTGCTCGACATCGCTATTATTGTTGTGTTTATTCTGGCCACTATTGGCTTAGGTTTTTGGGCATCATCCCAAGCGTCTAAAGATATTAAGAGTTACTTTCTGGGTGGCAATAAGCTGTCTTGGTGGCAATTAGGGCTGTCTAATGCATCGGGGATGTTCGATATATCCGGCACCATGTGGCTGGTTTACTTGCTGTTTGTGTACGGCTTAACCAGCGTTTTTATTCCCTGGCTGTGGCCGGTATTTAACCAAATATTTTTGATGGTATTTCTGTCAGCTTGGTTGCGTCGTTCCGGCGTAATGACGGGCGCCGAGTGGATTACCTTTCGTTTCGGCGAAGGTAGGGGCGCACGCCTTTCGCATTTGATTGTGGTGCTGTTCGCGCTGGTGAATGTGATTGGCTTTATCGCTTATGGCTTTATCGGCATCGGCAAGTTTGCTGCCGTCTTTATGCCTTGGCAGTTAGCGGCAGACCCGCATTTAAACGATGTTTGCTACGGTTTGATTATCACTGCCATCACCACTTTGTATGTGGTCAAGGGCGGCATGTTCAGTGTGGTTTTTACCGAGATCATGCAGTTTTTTATTATGACAATTGCCTGTATTGCGGTGGGTGTTATCGCCATGCAGCGCGTATCGCCCGAGATGCTCAATGCCGCTGTGCCTGATGGTTGGACAAACATTGTATTTGGCTGGGAATTGAATCTGGATTGTTCAGAAAAGTTGGCGGCGGCAAACGCAAAAATCACCGCCGATGGCTACTCCCTGTTTACCATCTTCTTCATGCTACTGCTGTTTAAAGGTGCCTTGCAAAGCATGGCCGGCCCACAACCTACTTATGATATGCAGCGTGTACTCTCTGCAAAATCGCCCAAAGAAGCGGCAAAAATGAGTGGCTTTGTGACGGTGGTATTGATGTTCCCGCGTTACATGTTAATTGCTGGCTTAACGGTATTGGCGCTTGGCCTATTTATGGGCGACTTAAATGCTATGGGCAAAGATGTGGATTTTGAACAAATTCTGCCAATGGTGTTAGCGGGCGATATTCTCCCCAGTGGTTTATTAGGCTTATTGATTGCAGGTTTGCTTGCGGCATTTATGTCTACCTTTGCGGCTACTGTAAACGCAGCGCCTGCTTATGTGGTGAATGACTTGTACAAGCGTTACATCAACGCCGATGCTGAGCCAAAAACCTACGTCAAAATGAGCTACCTCGTTTCAGTTTTGTTTGTGCTGTTTGGAGTGGCGATTGGCTTTTTTATTCCAACTCTAAATCAAGTGATTCAATGGTTGGTGAGTGCGCTCTACGGCGGTTATACCGCTTCCAACGTACTTAAATGGTATTGGTGGCGCTTTAATGGTTATGGATATTTCTGGGGTATGGTCACCGGCTTTGCCATAGCATTCCCGCTGATATTTACGGATATATCACCCATTAATGCATTCCCCTTTATGTTCGTTGCGTGTATCGCCGCGTGTGTTGTGGGTTCGTTACTCACCAAGCCAGATGATATGGAAGTGCTTAAAAAGTTTTATACCAAAGTTCGGCCTTGGGGCTTCTGGGCGCCGGTACTCGCAGAAGTGCAAAAAGACTATCCACAAGTGGGCGCAAACAAAAACTTTACGCGCGATGCAGTCAATGTCGTTGTGGGAATTGTGTGGCAAACCTCATTGGTAGCAGCGCCGATTTACATGGTCATCAAACACTGGCCGGAATTTTTTGTCGCAATGGCAATTGCTGCAGCAACGAGTATTTTTCTTTGGTTCAATTGGTACAAAAAATTGGAAGATTATCCTGCGGACATTCCTGCCGCTGCATTGCAGGGCACTAGTGATGAGCATTTGCTTGTTAAGTAATATTTTGCTTGTAAAGCTACAGTGATAGTTAATTTATAAATCGCTAAGTTATAAATCTGTAAGTTATAAATTGTAAAGTGCGCTGTGGTTGAGCTGCAGCGCAAATTTTTTAGCGGTTGGTGTAATCGATTACCGCGACAGTAAACGGCAATTAGGTGAGTCCTACAGTGAGCTCTCGCCGTATTTTAAAAAGTGAAGGCTTAACTAAAGTAATAAAATTTTAGTGAGTTATTTCACAGTGAACTTGAATATTAAAGTACTACAAAAGGTACAACAAAAGGTACGGCACCATGACGCAATTTAAAAAATCGGCACAAGCTTTATTAGCGCAACATGAAGCGCTCATCACAAAAAAAAATTCGCCTAAGGCGCAAGGCAATGGAGTTTATACCTGCTATGAGAACCCCATACTCACTGCCGAACACGCTCCGATTTTTTGGCGTTACGATTTAAACGAATCCACCAATCCCTTTTTAATGGAGCGCCAAGGCGTGAATGCCGCCTTCAATTCTGGCGCGCTTTATTGGAATGGAAAATATTTATTGGCCGTGCGCGTTGAAGGCGTAGATCGCAAATCTTTTTTTGCGATTGCAGAAAGCCCAAACGGTATCGACAATTTCCGTTTTTGGGATTATCCCATCACCCTGCCCGAAACAGATCGCCCCGACACCAATGTCTACGATATGCGTTTAACCGCACACGAAGATGGTTGGATTTATGGCTTGTTCTGTACCGAACGTAAAGATTTAACGCGCCCAGAAGATACTTCAGCAGCAGAGGCGCAATGCGGCATCGCGCGCACTAAAGATTTAATTACTTGGGAGCGTTTGCCCGATTTAATTACCTATTCTGGCCAACAGCGCAACGTGGTTTTGCACCCGGAATTCATCGACGGTAAATACGGTTTGTTCACGCGCCCGCAAGATGGTTTTATCAGCGTGGGCGGTGGCGGCGGCATCGGTTGGGGTTTGGTAGAAGATATGACCCGCGCCGAAGTGAAATCTGAAGTGATTGTAGACGGCAAGGTGTATCACACCATTAAAGAAGTAAAAAATGGCCAAGGCCCAGCACCCATTAAAACCGGGCAAGGTTGGCTGAACCTCGCACACGGCGTGCGCAATACTGCTGCTGGTTTGCGCTACACACTCTATATGTTTATGACTGAACTGGAGCGCCCCTGGGTGGTAACTCACAGCCCAGCTGGCCATTTTATTGCGCCGCACGGTGCTGAGCGTGTGGGCGATGTTTCTAACGTTGCCTTCGCCAATGGTTGGATTGTGAATGAAAAAAATGAAGTCTTTATTTATTACGCTTCATCGGATACTCGCATGCATGTAGCGACATCGACTATAGAAAAATTAATTGATTACTGCAAAAACACACCAGAAGATGGTTTGCGTTCAGCTGCTTCAGTTGCGGTGCGCAACGAATTAATCAGCGCAAATTTAAAATTACTAAAAGACTTGGTGTAATTGGAATGAATGTAGCGAGTTTGCCAAGTCATTTTGCAGGGTTGCAGTTAGAGTTTCGTCAAGAATTAATTGTAATTGCCGATTGGTGGTTAGAAAACACTATCGACCATGAGCAAGGTGGTTTTTATGGCGAAGTCGCTGCTGACAATGTGCCGGTAAAAAATGCCAGCAAAGGTATTATTTTAAATTCGCGCGTTCTGTGGTTTTTTAGTGAAGCGGCGCGTGAGCTGCAGGCTGATAAATATCGGCAAGCAGCGCAGCGCGCTTATGATTACATCGTCAATTATTTTTTTGATAAAGAGCACGGTGGTGTCTATTGGGAGTTGGATGCACAGGGCAATCCCATCAATACTAAGAAACAAGTCTATGCGCAAGCTTTCACGATTTATGCGTTAACGGCTTATTATCAACTCACGCAAGATGCTCGGGTTTTGGCGCAAGCATTAGCCTGCTTTGAGTTGTTGGAAAAAAATACTATCGACTGTGAACACGAAGGTTATCTTGAGGCTTTTACACGTGAATGGGGTGTTATTGAAGATGTGCGTTTAAGCGATAAAGATTTGAATTTCCCCAAATCGCAAAATACCCATTTGCATGTATTAGAAGCTTACACCACGCTCAATAAAGTTCACCCGACGCCCGAAATCGCTGCAGCCTTGAGATACAACATAGAGTTGTTTGATAAGTACATGATCGATAAAGACACTTATCACTTGCGCATGTTTTTAG
>DAOORH010000226.1:0-5747 GCA_035389145.1 Cellvibrio sp. | reverse complement strand
GCAGCTATGCGCGCATTAGTGGTCGAAATGACTCGTTGAGTATGAGTTTTGATGCAGAATGCCTTGGTAATAATATTCACTACGATGTGGCGAGCGATAGTTTAATTATTAAAAACTTACCGCCTGCGTTAAAGGCGCGTTTATTGAAGCATTTGCAAGAACATTAAAGGTTGAAACTCACACGTGAGTATTATAAAACGTAAAGTTCCTAGCGGCTTTTTCTGTAGCTGCTACATTTTACTGGTCATTTTTAAATAACAAAATTCAGTACACTATTTCTATCTTGTTTACAGGTCCAAACCATGAAAAATAAACTCCATATAGGCACTTTAGTCTCCAGTGCGCTCTTGTTATCGCTGTTAACTGCATGCGATTCCAAAAAAGCCGAAGCCCCCTCCGCTACACCTACGCCTGCAGCGGCTAGCGTTCCTGCGGCTTCGACTAAAACTGAGTGGCCAGCGATTAAGAGTGCTGTTCAAAAAGACCCTGTTGTTGAATCTCGCATCACTGAATTAATGGCGCGTATGACGTTGGAAGAAAAAGTTGGCCAGCTGATTCAGCCTGAAATCAAATACCTCACGCCAGAAGATATTAAGCAGTATCACGTAGGTTCAGTGCTTAATGGCGGGGGTAGCACGCCCGGCAGCAACAAATACGCAACCATGCAAGATTGGGTAAAGCTTGCGGATAGTTTTTACAATGCCTCGGTGGATAAATCCAACGGTCGTATTGGTATCCCAATTATGTGGGGTACAGATGCGGTACACGGTTTAGGTAATGTGGTAGGTGCCACCTTGTTCCCACACAACATAGGATTGGGTGCAACCAACAATCCTGAGTTGTTGAAGCAAATCGGTTGGGCAACGGGTCGTGAAATTGCGGTTACAGGTTTGGATTGGGATTTCTCGCCAACCGTTGCGGTGGCAAGGGATGATCGCTGGGGGCGCGCTTATGAAAGCTGGTCTGAAGATCCGCAAATAGTGCGTTCTTTTGCTGGAAAAATGGTCGAAGGTCTGCAAGGTGCAGGTGGCTCTAAAGACTTCTTAACTAATGAACATGTGATTGCGACTGCCAAACATTTTATTGGCGATGGCGGTACCTTAAACGGCGTTGACCGTGGCCCAACTCAAGGCGATGAAGCCCACGTGCGCGATATTCACGGTGCTGGTTATTTCAGTGCGTTGGAATCGGGCGTACAAGTTGTTATGGCGTCCTTCACCAGTTGGGATGGCACGCGCATGCACGGCCACAAATATTTGCTGACCGATGTGCTGAAAGGCCAAATGGGTTTTGATGGTTTGGTAGTGGGCGATTGGAGTGGCCACAGTTTTATCCCCGGTTGCACGGCGGTTGATTGCCCAGAATCGCTGATGGCAGGTTTGGATATTTACATGGTGCCAGAGCCAAACTGGAAAGAGCTCTACAACAATTTAGTTGCGCAAGCTAAATCCGGTGAAGTCACTGCTGAACGTTTAGACGATGCAGTGCGCCGTATTTTACGCGTAAAAATTCGCGCCGGTTTATTTGAAAAAGGTGCGCCGTCCACTCGCCCATTTGCGGGTAAAAAAGAATTGCTGGGGGCGCCCGAGCATCGCGCCGTTGCACGCCAAGCCGTGCGTGAATCTTTGGTGTTGTTGAAAAACAAAAACAACCTTTTGCCGCTCGCGCCAAAACAAAAAGTGTTAGTGGCTGGCGATGGTGCAGACAATATTGGCAAGCAAGCGGGTGGTTGGTCAGTCACCTGGCAGGGTACGGGCAATGTGAATTCAGATTTCCCCGGCGCAACCTCAATTTATGCGGGTATTAACCAAGCTGTTAGCGCTGCTGGCGGTAAAGCTACTTTAAGTGTGGATGGTTCTTTTAAAGAAAAGCCCGATGTTGCGATTGTTGTTTTCGGTGAAGACCCCTACGCAGAAATGCAAGGCGATGTGGGCAGCATGGCCTACAAACCGCGCTCCACTGCCGATTGGGATTTAATGAAAAAATTGCGCAGCCAAGGCATTCCGGTTGTGTCTTTATTTGTCACTGGTCGCCCGCTTTGGGTGAACCGCGAAATCAATGCATCTGATGCGTTTGTGTCGATTTGGCTACCAGGTACTGAAGGCGCTGGTGTTGCAGATGTAATCTTCAAGAAAGCCGATGGCAGTGTTAATTTCGATATGAAAGGCCGCTTGAGTTTCTCTTGGCCAAAACTGCCCGATCAAACCTTACTAAACCGTGGCGACAAAAATTACGACCCACTGTTTGCCTATGGTTATGGTTTGAGTTATGCCGACAAAAATACCTTAGGTGATGATCTTTCAGAAGAAGGGCCAAAAGCTGCTGAAGCCTTGGATGTCATGGAGATTTTCAATCGTCGCCCCATGGACCCTTGGCAGTTAGAAATTATCGGCTTCCAAAATGATGTTGTGCCCATGAACAGCAATACCGTGAAAGCCTCATCGCTGACTATTCAAGCCGTTGACCGCGAAGTGCAAGAAGACGCGCGCCGCGTGCAATGGAATGGTACTGGCAGCGGCCAAGTGGCGCTATCGGTTGGCAATCGTCAAGATTTCATCAACTATGTAAAAAGCGATTCTGCTTTAGTGTTTGATATCAAAGTCGATACCGCCCCAAGCGATTTCACTTTCTTGCGTTTAGGTTGCGGCTCTTATTGCGCATCGGATATTGATTTAACCGCGCCGCTGAAAGGCTTTGTAGGTAAAGGTTGGCAAACCGTGACTGTCCCTTTAAGTTGCTACCCGAATGCGGGTGCTAACTTCGGTATTGATCAACCGCCAAGCGAGTATTGGACGCAAGTGCTGCAACCCTTCTCGCTGATCACCAAAGGCACCTTGGATATTACTTTCGCCAAAGTCAGTTTGGTGAAAAGTGCAGGTAAAGGTG
Organism: Cellvibrio sp.; assembly: GCA_035389145.1. Lineage (GTDB taxonomy): Bacteria > Pseudomonadota > Gammaproteobacteria > Pseudomonadales > Cellvibrionaceae > Cellvibrio. The sequence continues at coordinate 2,861 of DAOORH010000226.1, read as the reverse complement.
TCACTTGCCCGAAGTAAGCTTGTAGCTCAAGGCTAGTTCGCAGTAACCAAAATCCCCGTAGGTGAAAATCGACGGGGATTTTTTTTGTCGCAGAAGCGGCGTAGATAGTTTTCAAAGTGTTTAAATATGTAATATATATCGTAATAGTCGGGTTATTGATTAAAAATAGGCTCTTTCGCTAAGCCCTAATGTTCATCACAGAGGAAAAATAATGAAGAAATATGCCTTCCTATCGGCAAGTTTACTCTTAGCTGTCGCAGCTCAGGCCGATACCTATAGCCTAAAATCCCCCAATTCGCGGTTGCAAGTGGACCTCACCAATAATGGTAATGGCTTGAGCTATACCGTGAGTTTGGATGGTAAGCAGTTCATCAAAGAATCTTCGCTGGGCTTGATTATTAACAGCTTGCCCATTGGCAAAAACGAAATGCAGTTTATTGGCAAAGAAGACGCTAGCGTTAAGGAGAGCTTTGAGTTGGTTGCCGGTAGAACCAAAACGGTGGCCGATCACTACAACACTTACACACTCAAGTTCGCCGCCAAAGATGAACGCAAACTCAATTTGAATCTGGTGGTACGCGCTTACGATGAAGGTGTAGCCATTCGATATCAATTGCCAAACCAATCTGCTCTTGACCAATTCACCATTCAAAACGAGTTAACGCGGTTTATTTTTGCGAATGATTACAACTGCTTCGGCTTCAATCAGGGCAAGTTTGTCCATAGCCATGAAGGCGAGTTTGATGCGGTTAAATCATCGTTAATTCGTGAGCATAACCTTTACGATAACCCGCTCGTTTGTAAAACCGGCGTTGGCCAAACGACTTTCGCGCTCGCAGAATCTAACGTGCGCGATTACCCAGGTTCCTGGTTTACCGGAACGGGTAGTGGGGAGAATGGTGTTGAAATCCGTTTGACGCACAGCGTGGATAATCGTCCTGATGGTTCTAACTATGCGTCTGTAAGAGCGAAAATGCCTGCCAAAGGATTCAACACCCCGTGGCGTGTGATTATGGTGGGGGATGCACCGGGGAAACTCACGGAATCATCTCTAATCGCTATTTTGGGTGAGCCGACACAAATTAAAGATACGAGCTGGATCAAGCCCGGCAAAACTGCGTGGGATTGGTGGAATGACAGCCAAGTTGTGTTTGGAAAGGGCGCGACTGCTACTAAGCCAGGCATGAATACAGACACTTACAAAGCCTACATCGACTTCGCCGCAACGCTGGGCTTGCAATATATCTTGATCGATGAAGGTTGGCACAAGGGTTCAACAACAACCAGCAAACCCGGTTCGGATTTATTAACACCTGTTCCTGCAATGGATATGCCTGCTATTTTGCGTTATGCCAAGAGTAACAACATTGGTGTCTGGGTGTGGTTGCAATGGAAGCAATTAGATTGGCAAATGGAAGAAGCCTTAGCCGCTTATGAAAAATGGGGTATCAAAGGCATTAAAGTTGATTTTATGGACCGCTCTGATCAGGAAATGGTGGATTACTTCCACAAACTCCTAACCTTGACCGCCAAGCACCACATCATGGTGGATCTGCATGGCGCCTACCCGCCAAATGGTCTGGTAAGAACCTATCCACATTATTTAACACAAGAGGGTGTGTTGGGTGCCGAGTACAACAAATGGAGTAGCCGCGTAACGGCAACTCACAACGTGACCTTGCCGTTTACGCGCATGATTCTCGGCCCCATCGACTACACTCCCGGTGGTTTCCGTCACACCACGGCGGAGGAATTCCCTAAACTTCGCCGCAATACCTTGCCCTACGTGAAAACCACCCGCGGCCAAGCGGTTGCCATGTATGTGGTCTACGATAGCCCCTTCCAAATGCTGGCCGATTCACCTATCAGCTACTCGAAAACTGAAGGCGCATGGCCAAAACCACAAAGCGAGTGGGAAGATGGTTTAGAGTTTGTTAAAGATGTGCCCGTCACATGGGATGAAACCCGAATCCTGCAAGGCGACATCGGCCAATTCATCGTTAGCGCCCGTCGCAAGGGTAAGGATTGGTATATAGGTGCGATGACTAATGAATCTGGCCGTACACTAACTATCCCGCTCAGCTTCTTGGGTAAAGGTAATTACAAAGCGCAGATGTGGCAGGATGGAAAAACGATTTCTACCTTGAACAAAACGGAAGCTAAGCAAACGAGTGAAGATACTTTAACGCTCACCTTGGCGCCGTCGGGTGGTGCGGTTGCTGTATTGAGGAAGTAAGTCATAGCATAAAAAAACGCCGCAACATTTCATTGTTGCGGCGTTTTTTTATGAACACATAAAGCTTTAAACAGGCTTTAATTCCGGCGTGTTGTGAATCAACCAAGCTGCCGAGCCAACCAGTGCGGCCTTATCGTTCACAATCACTTTAATTGAAATGTCGCTAACGTAGCCTCTCATTGGGCCTTTGTTTTTATAGCGCTCTTCAAAGTGGGTTTCAGGAATAATGCCCATGAGTTTTGGCGTAATTCCGCCGCCAATGACAACACCGCCGCGTGCGCCAGTTGAAACCGCCTTATCGCCTGCTACTGCACCTAAGGTATTGCAGAAGGTAATAACCGCTTCACGACAAATAGGGTCTTCGTTCGCCAAACCTTTGGTGCTAACGTCGGCGGGGCTATAGTTTTGTGCATCCACACCGGCGATATGCGCTAAAGCGCGGTACAAATGTACCAAGCCGATTCCCGATAAAATATTTTCAACTGAAACGTGAGACTGTTCTTTCAGCAAAAATGATTTTATTGCCAATTCTTTTTCGGTAGTGGGAGCAAAGCTCGCGTGACCGCCTTCAGTGGGGATAATTTTCCAGCTGCCATTTTCAGGTACTAATATCGCCATACCAAAA
>DAOORH010000225.1:0-5807 GCA_035389145.1 Cellvibrio sp. | reverse complement strand
AATTGAGAGTATAAACATAACCTTAATCATGACCTTAGACCATAAAAGGTAAAAACGCCAAATGTTTCATATTGTTTTGTTTGAACCAGAAATCCCGCCTAATACCGGTAATATCATACGTTTAGCTGCCAATACCGGCTGCCAACTTCATCTTATAGAGCCATTAGGTTTTAAATTAGACGAAAAGAGCGTTAATCGAGCAGGCCTGGATTACGCCGAGGCGCAAGACCTTAAGTTATATAAAGGATGGGAAGATTTTTTGGCCAAACAGCGACCCAGCCGAATATTCGCTTTGAGCACTAAAGGCACCCGCTGCCATAGTGATACTCAATTCCAAAGTGACGATTATTTGCTCTTTGGGCCAGAAACTCGCGGCTTACCGGCTAGCATTCGTGAATCGCTCCCGCAAGATCAGGTTTTGCGAATTCCTATGATGCCGAATAGCCGCAGTATGAATCTCTCTAACTCAGTCGCGGTGATGGTGTTTGAAGCTTGGCGGCAGTTGGGTTATACCGGTGCACTGGACGTATCGAAGCCCTAAATTGACATTAATATAGAAGGACGATGAGTTTAGCTTCGCGCACAAAACCACTATGATGCGCGCCATTCCAGTAAGTGAGTTTTTGTCATGGCATCTATTCAAATTCTGATCGGCAGTGTTTACGGCGGCGCAGAGCAAGTAGCCGAAATCGCTGCCGAGCAACTGCGCGACCTTGACCACGAAGTCAGCCTCAATACCTACGCCCGAGCTGAAGATCTCACCCGCTCTGCCGATGAAATTCTGCTGCTCTGCCATTCCAATACTGGCTCAGGTGAACTACCGGATAACATTCAACCTATTTACCTGCATATTACCCGCGACTATCCGCGCGTCGCTGGCAAGCGCTATGGCGTAATAAACCTTGCTGATAGCAGCTACAGCACCTTTAATGATGCAGGCCGCATGCTTGATGAAGCCTTTGCCGACTTGGGTGCAGTACGCATTGGCGAGCCGCTAGTCTTGGATGCTTGCAGCGGCGACAACCCCGAAACCCTAACCCGCGACTGGGCGAAAGAATGGGCAACCTTAATATGACCGTACCTATTAATAACCCAGCACCGATTGGCCTGTTCTACGGCAGCTCCACCTGCTACACCGAAATGGCCGGCGAAAAAATTCGCGCGCAACTCGGTGAAGACTTAGTCGATATTTTCAACATTAATGAAACACCGATTATTACCGCCGAGTTTTACGATTACCTGATCCTCGGCATCCCTACATGGGACTACGGCGAATTGCAGGAGGATTGGGAAGAAATTTGGGATGACATTAGCGAAGTGGATTTCACCGGTAAGAAAGTGGCCATCTACGGCCTTGGCGATCAAATCGGCTACCCCGAATGGTTCCAAGATGCAGTGGGTTACCTGCACAGCAAAGTTGTCGCTCGCGGGGCTATTCCCTGCGGTTATTGGCCTACTGAGGGTTATGAGTACGAAGCATCCAAAGCACTCACACCTGATGGCAGTAAATTTGTTGGCTTAGCCTTGGATGAGGAGAATGAATTCAGCAAAACTGCTGAACGAATAGAAGTCTGGTGTGCGCAGATTCGAGGGGAGTTTGGGATATGAAAAAGCCAGCAATTACGCTGACATTTTCCCCTTTGGTGACATCTTAATCTTTCACCTCTCGCCCTCCCATCCCCCGGAATGGGTCTCAACACCCAACCAGTAACTTATTTGCTAACTCGTTGTAGTTTTCTCAAGAAAGAGTCCATGACACCAGTTCCATAGACGTAATTTTCGCGATTTGATTGCTGGTGCATGCACGCACCGCTAGAATAGCGCCCGCATTTCGCTGGGTAGCAGCGCCCAAAAAACGCGGCTTCGCTATCACTGCGGCGAATCAATTTACTTGGAGGGAAATCACATGAAAAATTCAATTTTACCGGTAATCTTTTCCACCGTGTTTTTAACGGCCTGCGGTTACAGTATTTCATCCACTGCAAGCACGAGCAGCAGTTCCGGAACCGCGTCGAGTCCACTGAACGGCGTATGGTTTAGAGATTGTGCGATGGAGAATCCAGGTGAGCCTGATACGCTATACGATACCGTGAGATTAACCTTCGAGGGAGATAAGGTTAGCTCCAACATCAAAGTTTACGAGGACTCCAAGTGCCTTACCCCTTTTGTACACGCGCCCAATCCCACCGCCTCCGGCAAATTTGTTATTGGTAAGACATTCACGTCGTCCACTGGCGAGGTTGTGACGGAAATTAACATCCAAATTAACAGACACAACGGAGCACCATTTGATGTCAAAACCTACGACATCTTTTATCTCAATGGGAATAAACTTTATTTGAGCTCCGAGGGCGCTGAAGAACCGCGCACCAGACCCGACACCCTAGATTTTGATAGAGTGTACCGCAAAGAATAAATCAACAATCGATGGGGTCGCATCAATGGAGTCGGACTCCATTGATTTACGCAATTTAATTCGCATCAATATTTTGGTTGTGCTCTGCCGCAAAAAGTAAATTTACAGCACCTAAGTGCCACCAATTAGCCTCAATTCCTATCGCCTAGATCTTCCTCCTCCCAGAATCGACCCCAATACCCCACGAATAATTTGACGGCCTACTTCGCTGGCAATCGTTCGCGCCACGGTTTTAGCGGCAATTTGGGCCATTCCATCGCGCTGCCCACCGCGTGGCCCGGTTGAGCCAAATAAAATATCGTTCAATCCACCGAAGACGGGTTTGCTGGGAGCATCTGTTTCGTCATTTGATTCTGCACGACGACTTGTTGCAGACAAATTTGGCACATCAGCTTGCGCAGTCTTGGCTTGTATATACTCAAATGCCGATTCGCGATCTTCAACTGCCTCATAAATTCCAGCGACTAAAGAGTTAGCGATATGTGCACTGCGCTCCTCGGATGTGAGCGGGCCTAAGCGTGAGCCTGGCAAATTGATAAACGCACGCTCAACAATGGTGGGCCGACCTTTTTCATCCAGCAAAGATATTAGCGCTTCACCCACACCTAGTTCTGTAATCGCGGCTTCAACATCAAACGCGGGATTTGCACGCAGCGTTTGCGCAGCAGTTTTTACGGCTTTTTGGTCGCGTGGTGTGAATGCGCGTAAGGCATGCTGAACGCGGTTGCCCAACTGACCAAGAATAGAATCCGGAATATCCAAGGGGTTTTGGGTGACGAAATAAATGCCTACACCTTTTGAGCGAATCAGCCTTACCACTTGCTCTACTTTTTCCACCAAAGCAGGCGGTGCATCGGTGAACAACAAATGGGCTTCATCAAAAAAGAACACTAATTTTGGCTTGGCGAGATCACCCACCTCAGGGAGTTGCTCAAATAGCTCCGACAGCAACCATAGTAAAAATGTGGCGTAAACCTTTGGCGATAGCATGAGTTTATCGGCCGCCAAAATATTAATGACGCCTCTGCCTTGCGCATCGGTTTGAATCAAATCTTGAATATTGAGCATGGGCTCGCCGAAAAAACCGTCACCCCCCTCTTGCTCCAGCGCCATCAATGCGCGCTGAATTGCGCCTATCGATGCCGCTGAAATATTGCCGTAAGAGGTAGTAAATTGTTTGGCGTTTTCACCCACAAAATTGAGCATGGCACGCAGATCTTTTAAATCCAACAAGAGCAAGCCATTGTCATCAGCGATCTTAAACACCAATTGCAAGACACCCGCTTGAGTATCGTTTAGGTTAAATAAACGCGCTAAAAGCACTGGCCCCATATCTGAAATCGTCGCCCGTACTGGGTGGCCCGACTTGCCCCATAAATCCCAAAATACCGGCGTATTGGCGACAGGCTCAGGCACCAGCGTGCCACGTTCTGCGATAGCGGCTTTCAGCTTTTCCGATAAAACACCAGCTGCGCCTATGCCGGATAAATCGCCCTTAACATCTGCCATAAAAACCGGCACACCTAAGGCAGCGAAAGATTCAGCGAGTTTTTGCAGGGTAACGGTTTTACCGGTGCCAGTAGCGCCGGTTATTAAGCCGTGGCGATTCGCCAACGCAGGTAACAAAACAAGATCTTGGGTACCGCTGCGGGCCAAACAAATAGGGTCAGTCATAGACAAGTCTCCAGAAAGTTGAGCGAATCATAACAGGCAGATTTACAGGCGGCATACTCTTTAATGAAACCGCACACTCTTTATCTAAAACTGTGCACACTATTTGTGGCAAAATCGCCATCTAATCACTTTAGTACCGCGCCATTCATGAAATCATCACCACCTTCCAACACAAACCCCATTGAAATTGCCACTCTTGATTGGGATACCGATGGCCAGCCGCTATCCAGTGTATTTGGCGATGTGTATTTCTCTAAAGCCAACGGGTTAGAAGAAACCCGCCACGTATTTTTAAAACATAACCAGTTGCTTGAGCGATGGGCAGCACTCGCAGAATCCCATCATTTCACTATTGCCGAAACAGGCTTCGGCTCTGGCCTAAATTTTTTAGCGGCGTGGGATTTGTGGTTAACAACTGCACCCCAATCTGCACAACTACATTTTGTAACCGTTGAAAAGTTTCCACTCAACAAAATCGATTTGACCCGCGCGCTTGCGCTCTGGCCTGAACTTAAACATTTGGCAGATCAACTTATTGAAAGCTATCCCGTATTTGTAGGCACAGGTTTTCATCGCCTGAATTTTATGAATGGTCGCATCAAACTCACGTTGATTATTGACGATGCCGCGCAGGGTTTCACCAAATTGCTAGCAAGCACTCATCCTTTATATATGCGCAGCGGTGCAAAAGTTGATGCATGGTTTTTGGATGGTTTCGCACCCTCTAAAAACCCGCAGATGTGGAGCGATGAACTTTTCAATTGCATTCACAATTTAAGTAAACCTGAAACAACGGCAGCCACCTTTAGTGCTGCTGCTATTGTCAAAAACGGTTTAAAAAATGCTGGCTTTGCGATTCAAAAAGTCGCCGGTTTTGGGCGTAAGCGCGAGATGGTAAAAGCGCATTTCGCAGCAGAACTCGAACCACTTAACCCTGATGATTATCGCTACAGAGGCAGCTTTTCACCCTACCCAGTGCCTTGGACCATCAATGGAAATAACATTGAATCTAGCGAAAAACGTGCGCTAATTATTGGTGGCGGTTTAGCGGGATGTCACTCCGCGCGAGCTCTCGCCGAACGCGGTTGGAACGTAACCATTTTGGAACGCCACGCGGCGCTGGCACAAGAAGGCTCGGGTAATCCGCAAGGCGTGCTCTACGCAAAACTATCGCCCTTAGCCGAAGCACAAGCCGCATTTAATTTGGCGAGCTTGCAATACGCCGTAAATTTTTATCGCCCCTTGTGGGGAACCATTGGCGACCAATGCGGCGTTTTGCAGCTCGCGTACAAAAATGCCGAAGCAGATTTGCACGAGCTATTAAAAGCTAAGTTTGCTCATGCCGATCAGCTGGTTGAATTTGTTTCCACCCAAACCGCTAGTAAGCTAGCAGGAATTTCGCTCACGCAAAGCGGATTGTTTTTCTCGCAGGCTGGCTGGATTGACCCGCGTAAACTTTGCGCGCATTTAGTCGATCACCCAAATATTCAGGTTGAATATGATTTTCATGTTAACCAGCTCAAATGCATTGAAAATAACTGGCAAGTGCAATCAGATAAAGGAGAGACGCAGTGCGCACCTTTGGTGATTATCGCCAGCGCAAAAGACGCCCTGAACTTTGAGCAAGCCAATCATCTACCGATTAAATCTATTCGCGGGCAAGTCTCTTACATCCCTCAAGAAGCTACCGCTGCTGCACTTAAAACTGTTGTCTGTG
>DAOORH010000224.1:0-5822 GCA_035389145.1 Cellvibrio sp. | reverse complement strand
AAATTCAGTGCACAGCCTTTTAAATAGCGTTGAATATTTTCAATTTTGTATTGATTGGCTAATTCATTGCCGGGGCGTAATTGATCTGGGTTTGGGTAAACGCCCTTGCCTGCAAGCAAACAACTCCAAGAAACATTAGGGAAATAGGCATCCAGCTTTTGGCGTTCTAACTCATCGGTAATATTTTTACCTGCAACCCATGACGAGAGGATGGATCTTAATGAAAAAGAAATTTTTTCGTTGCGGCCATTTTCAATCCAGTAATCGGTATCGGTACGCGAGGTAACGCGGTAGTGGCAGACGATGTAATCGCGAATGGCATCAAATCGTGAATTAATACGTGCATTAAATTCATCGCGGTATTGATCGGTAAATTGGCCTTTGTTGTAGGCTTCAATAAAACGCACCACGGTTTCTTGCACCATATCCAACGCAGTTGCTTCTAGCGGCTCAATAAAACCTTGGGATAGGCCTACGGCTAAACAATTTTTTGCCCAATGCAAGGTGGCGCGGCCTACTTTAAATTTTAGGTGGCGCGCAGCAACATCGGAATCTAATAAACCTAAATGCGCGCGGAATTCAGTTTCGGCTTTATCGGCATCCACAAAGCGCGAGCTGTAAACATAACCATTGCCGTTGCGATGCGTAAGTGGAATTTTCCACGCCCAACCGTATTTCAAGGCAGTGGAAATAGTTTGTACTTCTATTTGTTCGCTCTGCTCGGTAGCAAACACCACAGCAGAATCATTAAATAAGCTTTCGGCAGCACTTATAAACGGAACTTTAAGTGCCTGTTGCAATAACTGACTTCTAAAGCCAGAGGCATCTACATACAAATCGGCGCTAATGCTTTGGCCTTCCGCGGTTTTAAGCGCACTGATATTACCCTGCTCATTTAACACAACTTCTACTACAGTCGCCTGCACATATTTAACGCCTTTGCGTGCTGCAACTTTTGCTAAAAAGTTGCCGAGCAAACCTGCATCAAAGTGGTAGCCGTAATTTATTTCAAACGGAAAATTGGGCGGCGTGATGGGCGCTAATTTTTGTTTAATTAATTCGGTCGCTAAAAAGAAATGATCGGGGTGGCCTTCAAGCGCAACACCGTTGCGGCGCAAATGGCAATTATGAAAAAACGCTGGTGCGGTAAATTGATCGGGCTGACATAAAAATGGATGAACATATTGCGTAAAGCCGGGCTTAGTCGCCCAGTCTTTAAAAGTGATGCCGACTTTATAAGTGGCTTTGCATTCTGGCATCCACTCAGATTCCTGCACACCAATGGTATCCATAAAGCCTTTGAGTGGCGGCGTAGAACCTTCGCCAACACCTATGATGCCGATATCGGGCGATTCAACCAGCGTGATATCAAAACCCTTATCCGCCCAGTGGGTAGCCATAAGGTTAGCGGTAATCCAACCCGCTGTTCCACCGCCTAAAATCACAATACTTTTTTTATTCATTTGGCATCTCTTTGGAATTCAACGAAATACTTGTTACACAAACAAAAAACCGCCCAAAAAGCATAGCTCATTGGGCGGTTGTTAGAGTTCACTTGCAGCAATTAGAACTTGTAGTTAACGCCTACATAGAACTGACGGCCAAACTCTTTGTATTCACCCAGCACATCGTCTTCACCGTAAGAGGTGACGTTTGCAGCATCGGTGATGTTGTTGGCTTCAAACACTACATCTATACCGTTATCAAATGCGTAAGACGCTTGATAATCAACAGTGGTGTAGTTCTTCGCCATAGTCGGTGTTGAGCTGCCTGGAACCGGCATATTCATCACGTAATCGTCGCGGTAACGAACGTTCAAGTGAGTGCTGAATTTACCCAGATCCCAGAAACCAGTAACGCTCCACACATTTTTAGACAAGCCAGGCAATGATAATTTTTTGCCGAACAAGCTGCCGCCGCCCACTTCTGTTTCACTCTCGGTGTAAGAGTAACTTGCGGTTACACCAAGGCCAGACAAAATGCCGGGCAAGTTAGCAAAGGTTTGTGTGCCCGCCAATTCAAGACCGCGAATGTAGCCGCCTTTATCGGTGTTTTGTACGGTTTGGAATACGCCGTCAACCATGCCTGCTGGAGTTTGAATACCCAAGCTTGCGAAATCGATGGTGCCCGGTGCGTAAGAAACACCTTCAGTTAAGCTCTTAATATCTTTCCAGAAACCTGCAACCGTTACCGCACCGCCGTCTTCAAAATAATGCTCGTAAGATACGTCGATTTGGTTAGCGCGGAAGGGGTCAAGGTAAGGTGAACCTTTAGTCCATACGTTGTATTGGTTTGCGCCCAAGTCACCGCCGTTCCAAGAACCTGCGCCGCCTTTTAATTGGCCTGCTGGTGGACGACCCATTACTTGTGCCAAAGCCACACGTACTTGATCCGCATCGGTAACTTTGAAATTCAAGTTCAAGGATGGCAATACATCGGTGTACTCTGGGCCGTAGCTTACGTATTTGTAATTGGTTTGCGTAACGCCCATGTCATCGGTAATTGATTCGCCATTACCAGTGCCAACGTTTTGCACGCCTTTCGATTTAACGTCAGTCTGTATAACGCGAACACCCACGTTACCTGTTACTGGGATGCCACCAATTTCTGATTCGATATTCGCCAACAAGTAAGCAGCTTTGGTTTTTTCAACCAATGCGCCTGATTCTACGAAAGTCCAATCGCGGCTGAATACTTGTTTGCCTTGGTAATTACCCGCACCAAAAATAGAATCTGCCAAGCCAGCCATGTTCACTACATAGTGATCTGGCGCGCCTTTAACAGAGCCTACACTCACAAAACCATCTACAGATTTTGGCGTACAGGCAATTGCGGGTGCAGTTAAGTTATCTGCACAATAAGATTCCCAGTTGCCTGAACCGTTTACGTAACTAAATTGACCATCGCGGCTGCCGTACAAGAAAGTACCGCGACGCGAATCAAATTCACGCTCAGAAATACGTGCGCCCATTTCGAAAGAAGTGATAGCACCTAGCTCAACATCTAACTTGAAATCCACTTTGAAACTGTCAACAGTATCGGTGTAAAGGTGTGGATATTCTTCGTAGCGAGACAAGCGCATTTTACTGCTGGTGAGAATGCCTGCATCTTTAAATGTTACGGTGGGAGTTTCATCGCCGTTGCCCACGTAAGTCATGGCTTGGCCGTTTAACTCTTGCCACGTTGGGCCAGTTACACTTGCGCCATTCAACATGCCAGTGGCTGTGCCAAATTCATAAGCGTGCAAAGATGCAAGGCGATCTTTACGGGTTTTGGTGCCCTCACTGTGGGTGTAGTCAAACGTTAAAGTAGCGTTGTCAGTAACAGACCACTCCAAGTTTGCGCCAACACTTTCTGAATCTGCTTGTGTGGATTGGTCTTCAGTACGCGCTTCAAACCATGGGCTTGAATCGTTGGTAGTTTTTGGATTGCCAAGTGCAATAGTTCCGCCAGTTACTACACCGTCAACAATTTTTGCGTTGCTGATTGCGGTACCAGAAAGGCCACCGATGGTAACGCCATGACGATAATCTTCTGATTCAAATTCAGATTTAAAATAATCAACTTGGGCTTTAATGGTGTCGCTTGGTTTAAACACGATTGTGGCTAACAAACCATCGCGCTGATCATTGCCTGCACCCGCTTGGAATTGCATAGCACGTACGCGTGATTCATCGCCGCTAACACCATCTACATTGTTGGCAACATAACCAATTTGACCGTCTGCAGCTGCGCGCGAACCTTCAAAATTATTGGGCTGCACTAAGTGAGAGTAACCCACTGCAACGCCCAATTTATCTTCAAGGAATTTACCTTGGTAAGAGAAACTTAAACGATCGCCGCCCTCATCTGCACCTACATCGCCTGCTGCATCGTTAAATGAACGACGATAGCCCGCATTGAAGTTGTGCTCTTCTTTCGCCATTAATGGGTCAGCAGTTTTTAATTCAACAATAGCTGCAACGCCACCTTCAATGTGCGATGCTTTTGGTGATTTATACACCGCTGCTTGAGTAATTAATTCTGCAGGGTATTGATCAAATGACATCCAACGCAAACTTTCAGTGTAAGAACTGGTAGTGGCTTGCTCACGGCCATTGAGTGTGGTTTGAATAAAATCGCCATTCATACCGCGAATGTTTAATTGCGATGATTGACCAGAATCGCGCACGGTAGTAACACCAGGTACACGACCTAAGGCATCTGCAATTGAAGTAGCTGGGAGTGAACCCAAGGCGCTTGCATCAACAATATCGGCAACTACGTCTGAATCACGCTTGGCTTCTACTGAGTTTAAAATCGCTTGGCGATAGCCGGAAATAACAATTTCTTCTACTTCTGCTGAAGCGGCTTGTTGTGCATAAACGGTGTGTGAACCTGCCGCCAAGGTCATTGTTGATACCAAGGCTAACATGTGGTTGAACGGTAATTTTTTCATGATTGTCTGTCTCTACAGGGGTTTGCTCTATTATTTTTTCTCACAAATTTTGTCTTCACAAAACTTGCAGCTCGTAAAACAGATTGACTCTGCCCTCGGCGAGGATAGTAGGCCTTGCACATAAACGCAGACAATAGCGTGCATACGTATTCATCAAAACGCATACGTATGCAAAAAATATTTTCCTTTTAAACAGACATAAAAAAAGAGGCGCCTTTTCAGGCGCCTCTAAAGCAATAACATCACATACAGGAGATACAACTAAAAACAAATCCACACTTACATCAGCACTACAATTCCCAGTAAAAAGCTATCTAGCGAGAAAGAGCTACCGAGCAAAAAGCACTCGCATAAGCCGTTAACACTAAATACTTGTTATTTACTACCGCAAGCGGTACTTCATTTTTTTGTAATGCCGAAGCCTGCATATTGTCAGGAAGACTAACTGTAATTGCATCTGCCGCCAAATTAAATACGGCTAAGATAGCGTCACCCTGATAGCGGCGCACGAACATCAACACATTGTCTGGCGCATCTAAAAATTCAATATCACCTTGCAATAAGGCCGGTTGGGTTTTACGCCATGCTAAAAATTCACGGTAGGCATTGAGCACGGAATTTTTATCGGCATCCTGCTTATCAACAGCTTTAGGCAAGTGCTCTGCAGCAACAGGCAACCACGTATTCGTTTGCGAGAAGCCACCATTAGTTGCACTAGCACTCCACGGCATAGGCGTGCGGCAACCATCACGGCCTTTAAAACGCGGCCAAAACGTAATGCCATAAGGGTCTTGCAATTGATGCTGTTCAATTTCCGCTTCGGTTAAACCTAGCTCTTCGCCTTGGTAAGAACACACACTACCGCGCAGCGAAAATAATAATTCATTGAGCAATTTTGCTTTTGCAGGCGCTTGATCTTTGCCATTCCAACGCGACATAACACGCGTTACATCGTGGTTGCCAAATGCCCAGCAGGGCCAACCATCAGTAAGATTTTTCTCCAGCGTTTCTACCGTTTCGCGAATGTAACTTGCGGATAAATTATCCACCAACAATTCAAAACTGTACGTCATATGCAAACGCGAATTACCCGCGGTATATTCCGCCATCGTTTTTAACGAATCTTCAGACGCGATTTCGCCAAGCGTGACAGTACCGGGATAGCGATTCATTAAGCTGCGCAGCGACTCCAAAAAGCCGATATTTTCAGGCTGGCAAGTATCATGAACATGGCGCTGAAAGGCGTAGGGGTTATCCGCTCTAAAACCGCGACCTTTTCTTTCTTCAATGGGTTTTGCAGGGTTTGAACGCAAGAGTTGATCGTGGAAGCAAAAAATAATCGCATCCAACCGCAAACCGTCTACTCCACGTTGCAACCAAAATT
>DAOORH010000223.1:0-5863 GCA_035389145.1 Cellvibrio sp. | reverse complement strand
CGCAGTTTTGGTGAAATGGATTCCTTCTATCATGTATATTGATCCTGCAGACCCCGTGATCATTCCGTTCTATCAAAAAATGGTAGAGCTAAATATGCCGTTGCTTAGCCATACCGGCATGGAAAAATCATTTTCTCACGCAAAAGACGAGTTGGCAGATCCGCGCAAATTAGACTTGCCTTTGTCCTTGGGTGTTAACGTTATCGCTGCGCATATAGCTACTACTGGCCACTCACACGGCGAAGAAAACTTCGAGCGCATTCTGCCAATGGTCACCCAATACCCTAATTTATACGGCGATATTTCCAGTCTTACGCAAATTAATAAGTTGGGTTATGTGAAAAAAGTATTGGCGCATCCCGAATTAAAAGGCCGATTAATCTATGGTACCGATTGGCCACTGCAATTCTTTCCACTGATATCGCCTTGGTACCATTTGGATGAGCTTAAAGTTTCTGAAGCGATTAGCATCAGCAAAATCAAAAACCAATGGGATAGGGATGTTGCGCTAAAGATTGGGATGGGATTAGATGCGGAGGCTTTCACGCTAGGGAATATATTGCTTGCAAGTAAAGCGCTTTGATAGCAAATGCGTCAAACTGATCCTGAGTTTAATTTTCTTCTTATAACCTCGGGCATCATCCATTGGCATTTTTATACGAAAAAAATGCAATAAAAAAATACTTGTGCGAAAATGCATGGCAATTTTAACTATATAATTAAGCCGGTGAGTATGCCCGCAATAGGCGTGCTACACATTAAAGGGAGTCAAGGATGCGTCGTACATCTAAAGTCATATTGCTGTTATCGTTTGTTGCTGCGCAGGTTATAGCTGACGAAGGCCACAAGATAGTTGGTACTCAGTTGTTGCCTAACGGAACAACCACTTCTTTAGTGCAGCTAGAAGGCAATCTCAAGCAGGCGGTCATTGCTGTAAGCGGCACTTCAGCTAATCCGAAAGTTAGTGTTTCTGGCATTAATGCTTCAGGCCGATATTTAATTCGCTTAAAAGATCAGCCGGTACAGCCTGCCATCAAATATATGAAGCAGCAGCTTAAGGTTGGTTCACAGCCAAACCAAAGCCAAGTTCGACTGATGAAAGCAGCTGCTGTCAATCAAAAGCTTCTTATTACAAGCACTCAAAATAAGCTAATTTCTCGGCTTGCGTCTCTGCAGTCACTATCCAAAGTCCATTACAAATTCACCGATCTTACCAATACTGTGAGCGTAACTCTCAAGGAAGCTGATCTTGATACGGTGAGGCATTTGCCAGAGGTAGAGGGTGTATATCCCGATAACAAAGTAACGATTAATTTGGCTGAAAGTGTTGCGCAAACCAATGCGCCAGATGTTTGGAATATGAAGGATGAAAGTGGATTTTCCGTTACCGGCAGAGGAATAAAAGTTGCCATATTGGATACGGGTATAGATTACACCCACCCCGACTTAGGTGGTTGTGTAGGGGCGAGCTGTAAGGTTAGGTTGGGCCGTAGTTTTGTTGATGGGAAACCATCCGATGATTTTATGGATCGACACGGGCACGGCACTCATGTTGCTGGCATAGTGGCCGCCAATGGAACCTTAAAAGGCGTAGCACCCGATGCACTGCTTTATGCATTTAAGGTGTTAGATGACACTGGTTTTGGTCAAGACAGCGGCATTATTGCGGCCATGGAAAAAGCAGTCGATCCCGATGGCGACCCCACCACTGATGACGGTGCTGATGTCATTAACATGAGCCTTGGTGGTTACGGAGTCGCCAACTCACCATTATCTGAAGCGGCTAATACGGCCATGAATGCTGGCGTTATGGTCGTAGTCGCCGCAGGTAATAGTGGCTCCAGCTACAACACAATTGGTAGCCCCGGCAACGCAGAAAAAGTACTTACGGTAGGAGCCACTGATAAACAGGGCAAGATTGCATTCTTCAGCTCAAGAGGACCTGTAGTTGGTGCGGGTTATGTGAAGCCAGAAGTGCTCGCCCCTGGTACGGATATAAACTCTCTCAAGCCCGGTAATAGTTATACATTATTAAGTGGCACAAGCATGGCAGCTCCTCATGTTGCCGGAGCTGCGGCACTAATGCTGCAATTGCGCGCTAATATAAAACCGGAAGATATAAAGTCATTGCTGATGACGTCCGCCCGCGGAATTGGTGAGGATGTTTTTACGCAAGGAGCCGGCGCTATAGATTTAAAGGTGGCAGCATCGCTGCAATGGATTATTCAAAATCCTTTAAAGTTTATCGGCAACGTAGATGTAGGGGTGGCGACATGGGAGCAGCCATTCGCGCTGAATATAAAAAATATTTCCCAGCAGAGCGTTAGCGTTGATTTTAATCAGCCAAACACATTAGTCCCTGGGTTTTCATTGAGTTTACCAACCTCTCCTGCGGTGCTTGAGCCTCTCTCTTCAGCTCAGTATCAATTTAAAGCGACTGCTGACAATGCAGCCTTGGGTTTCCCGGTAAATAAAACCTTGCATTTTGAAACCAAGTTTTCGGTGAAATCTGCATTAAACGATATCAAGGTTTCTGCCGTGCTTTTAAAGTCGGCAAAAATCACCATTCAGGCAGCGAGTGGACTTTATTCCGTTGTAATTATGGGGAGAACTCCTGGCGATTTCAGTCAGAGCTACCGATCAGATGGCTGCGGAGTTGATCCGCAGCCCTACGAGTTTTATGTGAAGCCGGGTGTTTATGATGCTTTGTTATATTTTTGCGATGGTTCAATTGTTGCCAAAGAATCGCTTACCCTTGATAAAGAGCTGAGTGTTACAGGTTCGAGTGATGATGCAAATTTAGTTCTGCGTATTGAGCAAGCAAAATTACTTGATGGTCGTGTTTTATCAGCCGATAACATTATTCCTCATTCGGGTACTCAATTGTTGTTTCATGAGCCATCTGGATCTGGAATCTATAACACCGTTTCTTTAGGTAGCAAGTTTAAATTATCACCCTTATCTAGCCGGTTTAAATTATCAATGGGTGTTCTTTACAGGGAAAACACCACCGATTGGTCCGATCTATATTTTGTGAACTGGAATAAACCTGATGGTATTACTCAAGGTGAATCCAAAGCTTTGGACTTGGCGAAGCTCGCTGAGTTGGATTTTCGCTATACAGATAAAAAAATGGTTCAACAGGGTATATTGGAGACTTTTTGGGTAAAAGAAACTAATCCATTTTTAGGGTGGGTGGCATTGGGCTTTGGAGTATCTAATTACCCTTTTATTCAGACACCCCTGCATCGAAAAATATATTCTGAATTAACAACCTTGAATAAAAGTGAGTTTTCGCTTGAAGTCGAGGTTCAGAAAAGTGATCCAGATTATTTTACTAATTCAATCGCATCTACAGATTATATTGGCTTCTTGAGTCAATCAGAAATCATGAAATTTTCTTCGCCGTTTTTTCCGTTAAAGTCTGGGCCTCATATATTTCCTAATAAAGGAATTCACTTGGATGGTAACGGATACTTTTTCCCCTTGATGCTTCGTTATTTCAAAGACTACAAAGCTTTTGATGAGGTAGACGCGACTAATTTTGGGGGCTGGATAAGAGGTGTGGACGGGCTTCAGAATAGATTCTACGATGTAGTCGATTTTAATACCTATTGCGATGATAAGTTATTAATTTCCGGCACAAGACCCTTGTCACCTTATCCAAATGAATCGGTTGTATGCGATACCGTGAAAATTGAACGACATTGGGAAAATCGATATCTGGATAAAGTTGGGCAGATAGTTTCCGTTCAGCAGCTTGATATGGTTGAAGCGAATAGATCGGATACTTCAATTGGCTGGTCAACACCGCTACTAGAAACCTTAACTTTTTTAAACGGGAATGAAGTTGCCAGGGTTTTAAATTCCACTGACCCTAAAGTTAAATTCAGTTTTAAACATGATTTTGGCCATTACTTAAGTGATAAGAGCGCGTTAACTCTTGAATATAAAGCTAATGAAGGCGCGCCATGGAAAGCGTTAAACGTGGAGCTGGATGGAGATTATTTTGTGGCCCCCTTACCGTTATTGCAAGGGACACATATCGCCTCCTTGCGTATAAAATATAAAGGGACGGGAAAAACGTATACAGAACAAACCTTAAATAATATTTTTGTTTTGGGTGTGGGTTCAGAAATTGAACTCACTACGCCAGAGTTTTCCGAATTGCCAGAGATTACCGTTGAGGCCACCGGTAAATTAACGTCGTTTACGCTTCCTGATGTATATGCTGTTGATTCTATGTATGGAAAAATTAAAGCGATAACTAAGAACATCGGCCCTTATGCTCTTGGCAAACATACCATCGTGTGGAGCGCAAAAAATGCTATAGGTGTGGTAGCTAATGCCTCGCAGTCGTTAGTAATTCGGGATACCATATCGCCGATAGTTTTTGCACCTGCTGATATTGTAAAAGAAGCAACAGGAAAAGAAACTGCGGTAAGTTTAGGTTTTGCCAATGCGATAGATATTGTTGATGATATGGCACTGCCTAAAACCGCCAGCGATGGAGCTGCATTTACAGTCGGCGAACATTATGTGGAATGGAAGGCAGTAGATTTCTCGGGAAATATAGGTTCTGCTATTCAAGTTGTTACCATTAAAGATACAACCCCCCCTACTGTTGTAGCGCCTGCAGCGATAAATATCACAACCAAAACTTTTCCTATGTCGGTGAGTTTAGGTGTTGCAACTGCAACAGATATTGTCGATGGCGCACTCACTCCTGCTGCGAGTGAATTGGGTCCATTTAACGAGGGCCAGCATACGGTTAATTGGACGGTGAAAGATAAAGCAGGGAACACGAGCACGGCTACCCAATTAGTCACTATTACTCGAGAAGTAGCATCTAATAATAGCGGTAGCGGTAGCGGTGGTAGTGTGAGTATTGGGATTATATTTTTGCTATTCGCTTACAATCTCTGGTTGTTGCGTAATAAATATTATGAACTGCGTTTAAAACGCAGTTAACTCATTATTCTTACATCACCCTCAACAACTCTTTCACATCACTCACATGACGGCGGCTGATAATCGGTCGTTGCTCTGTATCTGCTAAGCGCACTTGGTATTGTCCCTGGGTTGCGCGTTCAATTGCTTCAATATGTTTTACGGAGATTAATGCGTTGCGATGAATGCGAATAAAGCGGCCTGTAAATTCTTCCTCCAATTCTTTTAACGTTTCATCTAACAAGTGTTCGCCGTTGCGGTGAAATACGGTGACGTATTTGTGATCGGCCACAAAATAGCGAACATCTTCTAGCGGAATTAATTCTATGCCGCGTCGAGTTTTCGCACTGATGTGGGTGCGTGAGTTTTTATTTTCTGGTGCAGGTGTTTGCGCGGCAGCGCGTTGTACTTTATTTAATTTTTGTGCTTTGTTGAGCGCGTCTTGTAATTGTTCGGCTTTGATGGGTTTTAATAAATAACCGATTGCATCTGTGCCAAAAGCGTCGAGCGCATATTGATCAAAAGCGGTACAAAAAATAATAGCGGGCGGGCAATCCAGTTCGCTAATCTCGTGCGCGAGGGTGAGGCCGTCTTTGCCGGGCATGCGTACATCGAGTAATACAATATCGGGGTCGTGCTCGTTGATGGCGATCAGCGCGGCATCGGCATTATCGGCTTCTGCAATCACGTTGTGTTCTTCTAATTTCTCGATCATGCGCACCAAGCGTTGGCGGGCAAGAAGTTCATCATCGACAATTAAAATTTCCATCTTGTTATTCTCACTTTTGCAGCGGGCAGAAAATATAAGTGGTGAACACGCCATGCTCTTCGCTGGAAGACAAGCGCGCGGCATCGCCATAGTGTACTTGCAAACGGTGGCGAATATTATCCAGCGCCATGTGGTTATGGCGAT
>DAOORH010000222.1:0-5914 GCA_035389145.1 Cellvibrio sp. | reverse complement strand
GCCGTATGGCTATGTGATCGGGATGGCAGTATGTTTGAAGACAGAAAACTTGCAGAAGAACACGACAAGTATTTAGAGCTTGCCGCCAACATCACCCAATTGATTGAAGACAATATCCCCGGTATTGATGAGCAACACAGCGAAGCCATTGGCCTGCTGTTAGCACAACGCCGCGAGCTATTGGCTAAAGCCTGTAAAGGCAAACCCGATGAATTGTTGCAGCCTTTCACTTACGAAAAGCCAGTGACCATGAATGCCAGCGTTGCCGCCAAGGAATAGAAGGATTTACAGCGGTAGCAATGCTTGTTAGTAGATAAAGGCACCTCCACAGCGCCTTCACCTACCGCCGAACCCCCACAGATCGGCGCGCTCAATATTCAAGGTTCGAACACCACGCGCAACTTTGAATATATTGGGTTATCCACAAAACCCAATCCACTTTTCACTCATCACCCTTATGGCCATAACGGCGATGAGTGAAACCTTTTCGCCACTGCATTTGCCTCAACGGGTGCGGTGGTTTTTTATATGAACCTGCTCTTATGATCCGGCGTCGCCAAGATACAGACTTGATACTTACCAAAAATCTTGTACCGATTTAATGCAATGCGGTCATAAAACCAATCACGGAAGCCTTTTGGAAAGATTTTAAACGCCCGCATTACACGCCAAGGAAAGGGTAACTGCTCAGCTATCGCCAAAAAAGAATCGGACTTTTCCAATGCGCGGTTCCCTTGAATCAAAAGCATGGTTTCATAAAAATCTGTTGGGTAACCAAACCATTTTAATATCGCTTGCCCTTCGTCTGATTGCACCGCGCAAAGCTTGAATTTTTTGTGCACATCAAACCGAATAATAAAACGGCTCCAACCGTTGCAGAGCTTACACACGCCATCAAACATAATAATTTGATCCTCGGCATTCACGTGGGGCGGATATGTAGTTTCCATTTTGTTCACTATGTAAGACTGCTCAAAGCGCTTTCAGCATCGGGATAAATAAACGTAAATCCGCTATCAAGTAAATTGGTCGGAACTACACGTTGCCCTTCCAATAATAAATCTACCTGTTCTCCTAGCATTAAACGCATAGGCCAACCCGGTGTTGGAAAAAAACATGGGCGATCCAAAACCTTTGCAGCCACCTTGCTAAATTCAAATTGCGATAAGACTTCTGGTGCAGTGAAATTATAAACGGGCTTCACTCTTGTTTTGGTCTCATCCGCTTCATGTAAGCGCCAAATATGTGCGATAGCTGCGAGCAAGTCATCTATATGAATCCACGATAACCATTGCTTACCTGAAGCTAATTTTCCGCCCATGAATAATTTAATCGGCAACAGCAACATAGGAAGTGGGCCTTTGTGCCCCAATACAACACCAAACCGCATACGTACAACTTTCACACCAAACTGTTCAGCAGATTGCGCAGCCATTTCCCAATCACTGCACAGCTTCGCCATAAAAATATTTTGGGTGGGAGCATCTTCAGTCAATTCCGTGTCATCGCCAATCGCTTGAATACCGTAATAACCAATCGCAGAAGCCGATAAAAAGAATGTTGGTTTTTGTTCTGCCTTTGCAATCCATGCAACAATTTTCTGGGTTAAATCGACACGGCTTTTCAGCAGTTCAGCTTTGCGTGATTCACTCCAGCGCCAACCTAAAATGCGCGCGCCGGCTAAATTGACGATAGTATCGATAGAATAATCAGCAGGAAGCTCATCCATACCTTCAACGCATTTCACTTTTCCATCAAAAGCCCAAGCGGCCTTTTTTGCGTTGCGGGTTAGCACAGTTACCTTTTGCCCATTGGCGATTAAGGCCTTGACCAAAAGCTTGCCAATAAAACCCGTAGCGCCCGTTACAAGAACATGTTGCTTGTTGACCCCGAAACTTAATGACATTGCACTTACTCCCAAGTTTTCATCATCATTCAAGCATTACGAGCAATAGCAGACTTGCGATCAACCCACCATAAAATAATCAATGGCGGCAACATCAGCAAAAGCACCAAAGAATCTACCCAAACATGCAACCAAAGATCTATTCGCAATGAAATCAGCATATCTTGTGGCGCCCACAAGATTAATCCAACTGTCATCCACACCCATATAAATGCGCTGCGCTGTTTATTCCCCACGTAAGTTAAAACACCCATAAAAATCGCCAAGTTTTGCAGGGTTGCGCCAAACAAACTTAACCACCACACCTGAAGTTGGTGGGCCGCCACAGAAAAATCGCCTACTTGACGAAGTATGGATATATGATATTGGTCAAACAAACTGAAATGGGAAAACCAAGCCAGTAAAACACCAGCAGCGAAGTGGCCGAAGGTTAGTAGATAGATCCAGCGGATTAACCAAGCTCGAATTGCTTCTGTATGCACCCTAGCACCTCTCAAATATTAAACACCTCAATTTAGCTATCCCTAGAGTAAAGACAAAAGCGCCTGAATACCAACCCACATAAAACTTCGATTAATATCTTGACCCAAATCAACCATTCCTGTAATTTCAGTAAATACTGAAATTACAGGAATGTCAAACATGACCAAAAACCTTACTCCAATGATCCAGTCCTGTGTGCTGCATTTTGGCGAGATGGGTAGCCGCTGGGGCATTAACCGCACGGTAGGCCAAATGTATGCACTTATCGTCCTAAACAAAGAACCGCTGTGTGCGGACGATATTGCTGAGGCACTCGGCTTTTCGCGCTCCAACGTAAGCATGGGCATTAAGGAATTGCTTTCATGGGAGCTTATAAAGTTACAACACCTACCCGGTGAACGCCGCGAGTTTTACTCCGCGCCAGGCGATGTTTGGGATATCGCCAAAACCCTCATGGAGCAACGCCGTAAGCGCGAGATTGATCCTACGCTCACTACTCTGCGTAATTTACTGTTAGAAACGCCAGCGAATTCAGAAGAAGAATTTGCACAGCAGCGCATGCGCGATATGCATGAATTAATTGAAATGCTCACACTATGGACAGCTGAAATTCAACGCTTGGATTCCGCACGACTTATGAAACTTTCAAAACTTGGTAGCAATATTGGCAAAGTATTAGACATGAAAGACAAGCTGCTCGGCCGTTAAAAATGTGAATGTGTATTTATCTCTGAGGCTACCGCCATGTTAATGGATACCCTGCTCCTCTCGCGTATGCAATTCGCCGCGAACATTTCGTTTCATATTTTATTTCCCACCATCTCCATCGCTATGTGCTGGTTTTTATTGTTTTTTAAAGTGCAATACAACCGCACTAACGATGAAGTGTGGATGCGCATTTACCGCTTCTGGGTAAAAATTTTCGCGCTCACCTTTGCGCTCGGTGTGGTCAGCGGCATTACCATGAGCTTCCAATTTGGCACCAATTGGCCAGGCTATATGAAAACCGTCGGTAATATTGCGGGGCCACTGCTCGGCTATGAAGTGCTCACGGCATTTTTTCTAGAGGCAACATTTTTAGGCATTATGTTATTCGGCATTGATCGCGTTTCAAATCGCATACACACACTCGCTACTTTTTTAGTCGCCTTCGGCACCAGCATGTCGGCGTTTTGGATTATTGCGTTAAATTCATGGATGCAAACGCCCACCGGCCACGAAATGCGCGATGGCGTTGCTTTTCCCGTTGATTGGTGGGCGATTATTTTTAATCCCTCCATGCCTTACCGCTTAGCACATATGCTAGTTGCCTCTGGCTTAACGGCAGGTTTTTTAATTGCGGGGATTTCTGCTTACCGCATTTTAAAAGGCGACCACAAACCGGCACCGCGCCGCGCGTTAAAAGTGGCGTTGTTTGCGGCGGCGATGTTAATTCCCTTGCAAATACTATTGGGTGATATGCACGGTTTGAATACCTTGCAGCATCAACCCGCAAAAATTGCTGCGATGGAAAGTGTGTGGCATACCGAGAAGGGTGCACCGCTGATTTTATTTGCGATACCCGATGAAAAAACACAAACCAATAAATTTGCTATTGAAATTCCAAACGCCGCAAGCTTTATTTTAATGCATGATATTAACGGCGAGATAAAGGGACTAAATGAATTTCCCAATGCGCACCCACCGGTGAAGCCCGTGTTTTATGGCTTTAGAATTATGGTAGGCGTGGGTGTGCTTATGCTGGCAGTCTCATGGTTTAGCTGCTTGCAGTACTTGCGCAAAAAGGAATTATCGCCACTTATGTTAAAAGTATTGGTGGGCATGACCTTTTCCGGTTGGATTGCGACGCTCGCAGGTTGGTACGTTACCGAAATTGGCCGTCAGCCTTATTTGGTTACTGGGATTTTGAAAACGGCAGATGCAGTTACCCAAGTGCCGTCTAGCAATGTAGGTATATCGTTTGCGGTTTATTTAATACTTTATTCCACGCTGTTATTCGCTTACGTGCGCACATTATTTGTGATGGCTCGCAAAGCGGTGTTGGTTGATCGCACCGATGAAATAGAAACACTGCAAGAAAAACTACTTGCTGCTCAGGAACAGAAAGAAACTACACCGGAGGTAAAAGCATGAATGAGATAACGCAATTGACCGGTGCTGCATTTTGGTTGCCCGTAATTTTTATCGGGCTCATGGGCTTAGCGTTTTTTATCTACGCGATTTTGGATGGTTATGATCTGGGTGTCGGAATTTTATTACCAAAAGATTCTGAAGCGCAGCGCGACACCATGATTGCATCCATCGGCCCTTTTTGGGATGCCAATGAAACTTGGCTGGTGTTAGGTATAGGCATTATGTTAATCGCCTTCCCGAGCGCTCACAGTGTTATTTTGTTTCATTTGTATTTGCCAGTAACTGTTATGCTCGCAGGTTTAATATTGCGCGGCGTGGCATTTGACTTCAGAGCAAAGGCACCTGAAGACCACAAAACCCTTTGGGATAACATTTTTAAACTCGGTTCACTGCTCGCCACCTTATCGCAAGGCTATATGCTCGGCATTTATGTGATGGGTTTTGAGCAGAGCGCTGCGGCTTATTCATTCGGTGCACTGAGTGCGATTTGCGTCACCGCTGGCTACAGTTTTATCGGCGGTGCATGGTTAGTAATGAAAACTGAAGGGGAATTACAGTTACGCGCTGCGCGTTGGACCCGTCAATGTGGGCGCTTAACTGCCGTGGGAATTTTAGCCGTCTCCATCGTAAACCCACTGATTAACCCTGCTATTTTTGAGAAATGGTTTGGCAACCCCGCGGTGATTTTGTTATTGGTAATTCCTGCGGTGTGCTTTGGTTTATTTTTAGTGGTAGATCGCTATTTAAAGCACTTCCCCTACCAAAACGATTTTGGCTGCTGGATTCCTTTTGCATCTATCGTCATTATTTTTCTGTTGTGCTTTATCGGTTTAGCTTACAGTTTCTTCCCGTTTGTCGTACCAAACCAACTTGATATTTGGAAAGCGGCTAGCGCACCTGAATCGCTGATGTTTATTTTCTACGGAACAGCCATAGTCTTGCCAACCATTCTGCTTTACACGGTTTTTTCGTATCGTGTGTTTTGGGGTAAGGCCACACAACTGAAATACTATTAAGGCAAGATGGATGGCTGCGCCTCATCGTAAACTCGCGAATTAACACCGAGTTTAATTTGACGCGCACCCTCTCTAGTCACAAAACCATCATCAAACCGTCTAATTCCCGCCACTGATTAGTAACAACTGCCACCTAGTATGCTCCCGACATTTAATCCATTATCGGGAGATTCCTATGCAATCTTTTATCGCAAAAAAATCGTCGCTCACTCTTGCGTGCCTATTCGCAAGCTTGTGTGCGACCAATGCCAGTGCTGATATTTATTTTTCAGAATACGTAGAAGGCTCAAGCAATAATAAAGCCTTGGAGATTTATAACAGCAGCGAAACGGCGGTAAATCTCAGCGGTTACAAAGTTGAATATTATTTTAATGGC
>DAOORH010000221.1:0-5940 GCA_035389145.1 Cellvibrio sp. | reverse complement strand
TTGGTACGGTAAATCGCATTGGGTTTACTGGCTGTTGCCATTGAGTTGGCTTTTTAGTTTACTTAGCGGTACGCGTAAATTTTTGATTGTTAATTTTCTGCAAAAAAAGCTGCCAGTTCCTGTCATCATCGTCGGTAATATTTCTGTTGGTGGCACAGGTAAAACGCCACTCATTATTGAGTTAGTAAAATACTTGCAGCAGCAGGGGCATAAGCCCGGTGTTGTCAGTCGCGGTTATGGAGGCGTTGCGCAATATCCTTATCTATTGGATCAAAATTCACAAGCCTCAGCATCGGGCGATGAACCGCTCTTAATTTATAAGGCTACGCAATGTGCAGTGTGCGTTGCGCCAGATCGTGTGGCAGCGGCCTTAACATTAATTGCGCAGGGGTGTACGCATATTTTAAGTGATGATGGTCTGCAGCACTATCGCTTAGGTCGCTCCTTAGAAATCGCCGTGGTCGATGGCCAACGTTTATTTGGCAATCAAAAACTCTTACCTGTCGGGCCACTGCGCGAACCTGTTTCACGTTTAAAGTCCGTTGATTTAATTGTGTTAAATAGCCGATCAAAAAAAGCGGTTCTCTCCGGTTATCACAATATTCACGATATGAAAATTCAACCCTTGGCATGGCGTAAGCTTGCGACTATGCAAGAGCTGCCTTTAGCGGCGATGAATTTTAAAGAACCTATTCATGCCTTGGCTGGCATTGGTAATCCAGAGCGCTTTTTTAAAACATTGGATAGCCTTGAGCTTACTTACTATGCGCATCACTTTTCTGATCATCATCAGTTTTCAATAAAAGATTTTGAAACCTATCGTGATCATACGGTTGTTATGACTGAGAAAGACGCTATTAAATGCCATGAATTTTCTAAACCAGAATGGTATTCGTTGATTGTGGGTGCGCAATTAAACGAGCATTTTTGGCAAGCATTTCAACACAAGTTGGATTCTGTTTAAGGTTGGTATTATGAGTTTTACCGTTGTTATACCTGCGCGCTATGCGTCCACTCGCTTACCTGCAAAGCCGCTAAAAGAAATTGCTGGCAAACCCATGATTCAGCATGTTTATGAGCGCGCTTGCGAGAGCGATGCGCGACAAGTCATTATTGCGACTGATGATGCACGAATAGAATCCGTCGCCAAAAGTTTTGGTGCGCAGGTGTGTATGACTTCTGTTGCACACACATCAGGTACAGATCGTCTGCAAGAAGTCGTTAGTAGTTTAGGTTTGGCTGACGATGAAATTGTGGTGAATGTGCAAGGCGATGAGCCTTTAATTCCCGCACAAGTCATTAATCAAGTTGCACAGAATTTAGCCGCTATGCAATATGCCAGTATGGCGACACTGAGCGAGCCGATTCACAGTCTTGCCGATTTTCGCAATCCTAATATTGTGAAGGTAGTTGCTGATAGCAATGGCCGCGCTTTATATTTTTCGCGTGCCCCTATTCCTTGGCCGCGCGATCATTTTGCCAATTCAGATGTAACTGATTTGCCAGCAAACTTTCCTGCGCAGCGCCACATAGGCATTTATGCATATCGCGTTGCTCTGCTGCATAAATTTGTTAACTGGCAGCCAGCGCCCTTGGAGCAAATAGAATCTTTGGAACAGTTGCGAGTCATGTGGAATGGCCAATTAATTCATATTGCTGAGGCTGTTGTTGCTGTACCGGGCGGTGTGGATACTGAGGCTGATCTGCAACGTATTAAATTATTATTAGAGAAGTAAGATGTCTGTAAACGTGTTGTTTGTCTGCTTGGGTAATATTTGTCGCTCACCCACTGCAGATGGGATTTTTCAAAAGTTAGTGAGCGATGCAGGTTTAACCAAGCGAATTCAAGTGGATTCTGCGGGCACAGCCAATTGGCACCAAGGCCGAGCGCCAGACCCAAGAACGGTTGCCGCCGCTGCAAAGCGTGGTTTTGATTTATCGGTATTGCGTGCTCGTGCCGTTAAGCGCAGTGATTTCGATGAGTTTGATTATATCCTCGCCATGGATGAGGATAACCTTGCCGATTTACGCAGTTTAAAACCAGCCGATTACACGGGGCATTTAGGTTTATTTTTGGCCTTCGGCTCACAGAAAAAGTATCGCGAAGTTCCTGACCCTTATCATGGTGGCAACGAAGGTTTTGAACTGGTGTTGGATTTGGTTGAGGATGCGGCGTCTGGCCTGCTGAAATCTATTCAAGAAAATAAATTCTAGCTTTTGATTATTAACTTTTTTGTAAACGTGCGATTAATTTTCGGCGCGTTATTTATTGGATCTTATAGTGTCGCTCTACTTGCCCCATTTTAATTTACAAAATTACAATACACTTGCATCGCCAGTGTGTGCTGACTTTTTTGTCTCAGTAAAAGATGAAGCCGAATTAATGGCTGCGCTAAAGTTTGCGAAGGAAAATAATTTACCGCTTTTGGTCTTGGGCGGTGGCAGTAATATTGTTTTGCACGATGATTTCCCCGGCTTGGCTATTCATATCCAATTTATGGGTAAAGAATTGGTGAGGGAAGATGCCGAGCATGTTTATATCAAAGCGGCCACCGGTGAAAACTGGAGCGACTTTGTCGATTATTGTTTGGATGAACAATCTTGGGGCTTGGAAAATTTATCGCTAATCCCCGGTAATGTTGGCGCTGCACCTATCCAAAATATCGGTGCCTATGGCGTTGAATTAAAAGATGTATTCAGTGAGCTGACTGCGCTAGAGATTAAATCCGGCTTATCAATAACCTTTACTGCAGAAGCTTGCCAGTTTGGTTACCGCGATAGCGTTTTTAAAAACGCACTGAAAGATCAATTTATTATCACCTCGGTAACTTTTAAGCTTACTAAAACACCAGTGCTAAAAATTCATTATCCAGCCTTAAGAGATGCGCTGACAAATGTGTCTGCCGATAAGATTACGCCCGAGTTGGTTAGCCAAGTTGTGTGCGATATTCGTCGTAGTAAATTGCCTGATCCCAAAACTATCCCTAATGTGGGTAGCTTTTTTAAAAACCCTATAGTGAGTACAACAACCTTATCTGCAATACGGCAGGCTTTTCCGAATGTGGTTGCTTATCCAGTCGATGAAAATTCAGTAAAATTGGCAGCAGGTTGGCTTATTGATCAAGCTGGCTGGAAGGGTTTTAGTCAGGGTGCAGCAGTCCATCAACAGCAAGCCTTGGTGTTAACGAATCCAGATCGGTTGAGAGGTTCGGCAGTGCTGGAAGTGGCTGAGCTAATAAAAGCATCGGTTTTAAGCAAGTTTGGGGTCGAGCTGGAGCAGGAGCCTAGGAATTATCCTTAAATATGCTAAAACTGTAGGAAACCGATTGAATTCAATCATTTTGCAAGGTTCCACAGTCAATCTGCACTAGTAATAGGCCATAAGCGCCTTAACCTGTGGTAGTTTGTAAAGCCTGCGATTACAATCACCGAAATGCGTCAAGGAAGCATCCATTCAGTAAAAATAACAATTGCCTTAGCGGCATGGGGGCTGGTTTGACTAAAATACTCGTTGTCGATGATCACGACTTGGTACGCATGGGGATAGTGCGTATGTTAGCCGATATAGAAGGCTACCAGGTGGTAGGAGACGCCAAAAGCGGGGAAGAAGCCGTAACAAAGGCGCGTACATTGTTGCCCGATGTAGTGCTTATGGACGTAAAAATGCCCGGCATGGGTGGTCTAGAAGCTACCAAGAAACTCTTGGTTGTGAACCCAACGCTTAAAATTATTGCAGTAACTGCCTGCGATGATGATCTTTACCCAACGCGTTTAATGCAAGCGGGTGCGGTAGGTTATGTTACTAAGGGTGCAGAATTTTCTGAGATTACCAGCGCTATTGATAAAGTTATGCGCGGTGATCTTTATATGAGCAATAGCATCGCTCAACAGCTTGCGTTGAAAAATTTCTCGGGCAACAGCAGCCAAGAGTCACCTTTTGAAAAGCTTTCTCAACGTGAATTGCAAACGGCTATGCTGATTGCCAATGGCCAAAAAGTGAATGATATTGCCAACACTTTTTGTGTAAGCCCTAAAACCGTTAACAGTTATCGCTATCGTATTTTTGAAAAGCTGGATATCAACAGCGATGTTGAATTAACGCTGCTCGCCGTGAAACACAATCTGCTAGATCCAGAATCGGTTGTGTAAAAATTCTTATTAAGGATTCATGTGAAGTGCGGTAATACTTTATTGCTGCACTTTTCTAAAGCCTAAAATCCATGTCTGAAAAATCACTTTCTCCCCACTTCGATTCTGTTCGCTTTTTAGCAGATGCCTCCCAGCAGCCCGGCATTTATCAAATGTTTGGTGTGGATGGCAATATTCTTTATGTCGGTAAAGCGAAAAATTTAAAATCGCGACTCGCTAGCTATTTTCGTAAAACAGGTTTAACTACCAAAACGATTGCATTAGTTGCGCGCATACACCGCATTGAAGTCACCATCACCGCGAGTGAAGCCGAAGCGTTAATTCTTGAACAAAACTTAATTAAATCGAATCACCCGCCCTACAATATTTCATTGCGGGATGATAAATCCTACCCCTATATTTTTGTATCCAGTGGCGAGCCTTATCCGCGCATTAGTTTTCATCGAGGCGCCAAGAAAAAGAAGGGCGACTATTACGGGCCATTCCCCAACGTTAGCGCTGTGCGCGAAAGTATGCATTTTTTACAAAAAACCTTTCGTGTGCGTCAATGTGAAGACAGTGTATTTAATAATCGCTCGCGCCCTTGTTTGCAGTATCAAATTAAGCGCTGCACTGCTCCCTGCGTAGAATTTATTAGCAAAGAAGATTATGCCAATGATTTGCGTCATACCCGCATGTTTTTAACGGGTAGCAGCGAAGAGCTTATGGCTGAATTGGCTGATCAAATGGATCAGGCTGCACAAGGTTTAGCTTTTGAAAAAGCTGCGCATTATCGCGACCAGATTACTTTTTTACGCAATATTCAATCGCAACAAATTATTGAAGAAGGCAATGGCGATATAGATGTTGTTGCAGTTGTTGCCCGTCCCAATGCGCTCTGTGTACACATTTTATTTGTACGGCAAGGGCGAATTTTGGGGAGTCGAAGTTTCTTTCCTCAGTCCGGTATCGCGGAAACGCCTGCAGATGTACTCACGCAATTTGTTGCACAATTTTATTTGGCGAGCACCGGGCGCGATATTCCCCGTGAAATTATTACCAATTACGAATTGGAAGAAGTTGATGTTTTAGCTTTTGCACTGCAGCAATCCATTGGTAGACAAGTGCATTTTTCGCACAGCGTGCGCAGTCATCGCGCCAAGTGGTTGCAAATGGCTGTTAATGCCGCCGAGCAAAATTTAATTGCGCACCTCAATACCAAACAAAACTCACTCGATAGATTTATTGCACTGCAAGATGCACTGCAATTGGATGAAATTCCCCAGCGCATGGAGTGTTTTGATATTAGTCATAGCAGCGGCGAATTAACGGTTGCCTCCTGCGTGGTGTTTGATACCAATGGCCCGCTGAAATCTGACTACCGCCGCTTTAATATTGAAGGCATTACGCCCGGCGATGATTATGCCGCGATGGAGCAAGCCTTGGAGCGGCGTTATACACGCCTTAAGAAAGGCGAGGGCAAGATGCCCGATATTTTGTTGATTGATGGTGGTAAGGGGCAATTATCGAAAGCCATTTCCGTGTTAGCGGAATTGGGTATTGATGATGTACTCATGATTGGCGTCGCTAAAGGTTCTACCCGCAAAGCGGGTTTTGAAACACTCTATAATGCGCAAACAGACGCAGAGATAGTACTTAATAATGATTCGCCTGCGTTGCATTTGATTCAGCATATACGCGATGAGGCTCACAGATTTGCTATTACTGGCCATAAGCAGCGCCGCGATAAAAAGCGTAAAACATCCACGTTAGAAGATATTCCGGGCGTGGGTGCTGTGCGTCGGCGGGAAT
>DAOORH010000220.1:0-5993 GCA_035389145.1 Cellvibrio sp. | reverse complement strand
TTTCACCGGCGGTGAGCGATACTACTTGTTCGCCGAGTTTATTTTTTAGATTAAAAGCCGCTGCACCTGCGCCAGAAAAATCGCCCACGTCGGCGTAGTAAGGGCCTTTATGATAATTAATGCTTTGGATAAACTCTGGAATAATAAAATTGAGATCGGTATAACCTTGCCCGTGGCCGTGAGTGCGCATATTCACCGGCATGCCATCAATACTGGTATTAAAATCGGTGCCGTGGTCTAAATTAAATCCGCGCAAAAAATATTGGTTGGCTTTGCCAGAACCGCTGTGTTGGGTGACTACCATGCCCGGAATAAATTCTAAAATTTCGCCGGTGCGCAATAGCGGGCGATTCGCAATTTCTTCGCTGCCAATAATACCTTCAGAGGCAGATAGCGTTTCACCCAATAAATTAACGCGATAACCCTGAATAATTAAGGTTTCAATATTGAGATTGCTTGCCAGTGAATTGTCCGCTAAATAATTAACGGCCATTTCACCTTCAGCCATTGCTTGAGTTGCCAATAATAAATTGGCAAGGGCGAAGCTAGGCAATAATGTTGGGCGATTAAATAGGTGCATTTTTTATCCTCTAAATTCGCTCTAGCGTCCATTGAGCGGCAACTAAAAAAATGATCACCGATAATGCCGTTACTGAATAACGGCTATAGCTGTAAAATTTGCGCACAAAAATTAACAGCGGTAACACCACTAACACGATTGCCATTTGCCCAATCTCCACACCTACATTAAATGCCAATACCGTTAAAGTTTGTTGATCTGCGGGTAAACCCAATTCGCCCAGCGCACCCGCAAAGCCCATGCCGTGTAATAAACCGAAACCAAACGTCAGCCAGCCGAGGCGCAACACCAGCGGGAAAATATTATTGAGTGCGGTGAGTGCAACGCTAATGGCAATGCCCACTTCTACCCAGCGGCTGGGCAGTTGAATCCAATGCAGTGCGGTGGCTGTAAGAGTGATGGAGTGTGCGAGCGTAAACGCAGTAACAATCCACGTGGTGCGCACTATAATTTCACGCAGATTATTGTTGGCAACCCAAGCGTGATTGCGGCGTACTAACACGCAGGTTAAAAGTAGCGACAACAAAAATAAAATATGATCTGTACCTATCCAAATATGTACAACACCTTGTACTAAAAATTCTTTAAAAGTAGCAAGGCGACTACCTCGGGTTTCGTTAATGATCAGGGTGCGGCTGCTGTCAGATAATATTCGTGGGCTAGTATTTTTTTCGCTGTTTGTCTTTTCTAAACTAACCAATAATTTATGCTGGCTATCTATTTCAAAAAATGCGCTGTAACTAAGAGTGACTTCGCCGCTAATAGCGCATTGCGCACGCACTGGCAGAACCACATAGCCTTCATTAAAGTGAGAGTCTATTTGCCAGTTGAATTCAAGCGCTGTGTTGCAGGCTTGATTGGCGCGTGAGAGTTCTAAGTGGCGTTGCAAATATTCCATGACGGCATCGGCCCGGTTTTGTAATTCTTGCCAGCGCAATTTCCCATCGCCATCAGCATCTATACCAATCGCTTGCTCTAAGTCATACAAGCGCACTTGCCACTCGCCGCTGAATACGCCGGTGTCATTAAAGCTGCCATTTAAATATGACGTACTGAGTTGGTGGGCATAACTTATATTGGCGATACACAATAGGATTAATCCGAAACCAAAGGAAATTAACTTTTTCATTATTAAATTCCTTTTGCTTGATTAAGTTGTTGTGCGCGCGCGAGTAATTTTTTATCGCTGTATTCACGCGTATTGGAAAAATTAATCTCAGCCCAGTGCAAGGCTTTTTGCGCGTTGGGCGCTATATCCAAATAGTAAATCGCAAGTTCGCTGGCATGCAGGTTGTCTTGACGCTGCTCGCGCAATGCCACGCGCTCTGCTAGTTGTGTTTGCCAGTGCTTGTCTTTCTCGCCGTGTTCTTTTCTGATCTGTTTTTCGCTGAGTGCAAGTCGTACTAATAAAGCATCGTCCATTTCGGGTGCTGCGGCCACAATAGGTGCTAGTTGGGTGATTACGGCTTGCGAGTTATTCAAAGCCAATTGTACGTCTGCCCATTGGGCTAAATAATTTACGCTGGCATTGGTTAGTCTTTGTTGCAACCAAGTTGCTGCGGTGGCGGGGTCATTGTTACGCATTGCGAAATCCGCCAATAATTGAATAAGCCAGGTTGCGCGCTCGTCATCGGGTAGGCCTTGGCGTTTAACGAGCTCTGCTAATTGTCGGTAGCTATTGTTGAGATCATTGGGGTTTAAATAAGAGTTTGCTTCTAAACTGCATGCAGTAATGGTGAGTAAATCTGCGTTGCCCAATAGTTTTAAACAGGTATTGCGCGCCGCGAGCGGTTTTTCTTGAATAATAAAAATGCGTGCCGCTAATAAATTAGCAGTTTCATTGCTGGGGTCTGCTGCAAACACTTTTTCCAACGCAGTTTGTGCGACCACAAAATTGTGTTGATGTTGTTGAACCTGTGCCCAGGCCAACCAAAGTTGTGGGCTAGTACTATTTTTATCAGAAATGGTTTTATCAGAAATAGTTTTTTCAGTCAGCGGTTTAAGCGCGGATTGTGCCAAACCGTAAAAACGCGATTGCCCAGGCTGTGCGGCTTGTGCAAGATATGAATTTGCGAGTGCAAGAATAGTGGCGGGGTCATTCGG
This sequence comes from Cellvibrio sp., assembly GCA_035389145.1. GTDB lineage: Bacteria > Pseudomonadota > Gammaproteobacteria > Pseudomonadales > Cellvibrionaceae > Cellvibrio. The sequence continues at coordinate 3,310 of DAOORH010000220.1, read as the reverse complement.
CTGTAAGCGCGATGCCGTTTTAAGTGATTGCAATGCCGCGTTTGATGGCGCGGCCCACTGCGCAATAATGTCATCGTTGGATTTTGGTGTGTAGGGCGCAGCACTGAGTGGCGCACTTAGCGATGCTGTTAACAACAGCATTAGCAATAATCTGTTCATGGTTATTTTCCTGTCAGGCATAAATACTCTGACGTTGAGCCCGCTGAAAATTCAGCTAGTAAGGTTTTGAATACGTTTTTTAATAAATGCGTTTAATAAAAATTTGTTTTTTAAAATCCCCACCGTCCATGGCGAGGTAAACTTTGTTTTTTATTTCGCTAACAAATCATCGTAAGCATTTGCCGCAGTGACATCCTGAGTGACTGCGCGGCTGTTGAGTGGCAGGGGTTTATCGCTCGGCATTTGGTTAAAAGCTTTGCGGCTGTACTCGTTAAACGACACTTGCAACAAATCCACCGTGATCATCACCTCTGCTGCTGTCGATGTGCTATTGCCATCAGAAACAGTGAACGAGAATTTATCGCTGCCAAGAAACTCTGCGCTGGGCAAATACGAAAAACTGCCGTCTGCTTCGAGTTTCAATGTGCCTTTGGTGGGCGCAACGGTTTGGGTGAACGTGAGCTTGTCCATTTCCGTATCACTACCCATCAACTTGCCGGTGTAAGCCGTATCCGCTTGCGCGGTAAAACTTGCGGCAGTAGCAGTGGGTGCCATATTTTCTTTCGGCGTTTTTTTGTTATCGCTACCACCACAGGCTGCAAGCAGCAGGGCAGCGAGCGCCATGGGTAATAGCAATTTTGAGTGGTTTATTGAGTGCTTCATGGTCAGCTCCTTATTTTGAACCTGGCAATGGATCAGCCAGATAAGGGAAGCTGGCATTGGTCATGCTGGCGTTGATAGGTGCACCATCGGTAAAAGCAACATTACCAACGCTGGCATCGGCGGGTTTACACAGGCCTAAATCGGTATCCACACCGGCCACTGGGATTGGGTAGCAGAGGCGGCCCATGACTACACGCAAGGCGATATCCACCACGTCATCACCGGGGCGACGGCCATTGGGGAAGCCCGCTAAGTCATTGCCTGCAACACCAAAGGCAGATTGTTTATCCACCGGCGTCGCTGCAATACCCGTGTTCAAACGCAACATTTCCGATGCGGTAACTTTGGACATTTGGTTTACGCCGGGGAAGCCGGTGAGAAACGCAGTGACCAAATCGTTACGTGGGAAGTTGGTGGGTGCGAGGGTGGGGAGATTCGCGCCTAGGGTGGTGTTTACCGCATCCTTAAACAGAATATTCAGCAGTTCTGGGAGCGATGGATGGGTCACGTAATCTGCAAATTGGCCATCGTCTTTGGGTTCTGAGGTCGAGAACTTGTCTTTATCTTTCAAACCGATCACGAGTTCGTTCACAAGCGGGCTACCCAAGCGCGATACTTGAGTCCACGCGCCGCCATTAACTTCGGTTTTGTTAAATGATGCATTGGGGTTGAGGATACGTGCCTGCGGCAAGCTCGCCGTAGTCCAAGTACCAATCACGCCGTTACCCGTGCCGGTCAAACAAACTTTGGGGATTTCCAAGGCAATTTCAGTAACGTTTTTGTTGCGCAGTTCGTCATTGTTCATGCTTTGGGTAATACCGCCGGGGAAACCTTTGCCATCGCCTGCGCCGGGTGCGCTATCGCCTTCTACTGGAACATAGTTCACGAGGTCGAAGGTTTTGCCGAGGTTGACCACAAAGGGGTCTTTGCGTTGGCCAACAAATACTTTACCGGCGGTCGCACAACCAGGGATGGTGATGTCGTGAATAAAACCATTGGCGTAAGCCTTGTAGCCTGCAGCAGAGGTAAAGGTTTTATTGCCCACATAATCCAATGGCTTAGCGAAAGTGGCGCTGCCGGTGGTGGCATTTTTTACATCCATACGTGTGCCGGTGCGGCGATTGCCGGATACCACTTGCAAGGTATAAGACTCGGAAAAGTTTATGTTGGCTTCATTGCCAGCGCTCACGGCGCCTACATTTTTTAGCGGCACGGCTACTGCGCGGGTATTACCTTCAGTACCAACGGTTAGCTTCACACCTTCGCCACCCGCCAACATTTGGCTAAAACGGAAATCAAAGGTGAGGTCTTCTACTGCATCGCCGTTGTTATCCACATGAATGCTGTAGAGCGCGTTGGGGTCCATCGCAAAATAGTTTGGGCCGCCGTAGGCATCTTGCAGTGGAATATAGTTAGCCACCAAGGTGACATAGTTGCTACGCCCAGCTTCATAGCTGTTGAACGCGTAAAAATCCGAGGAATCTATCGCTGGCGCGCGGGTAATGTTCGGCGCTTCGCGGTGGCTGGATGCCATGGCTTGAGTGGAAATAAGCCCTGCGCAGAGCGTGCCAATAACGGCGGAGAGATGTTTTGATTTAGTGTTCATGTGTCGATCCTTTGGTGAGGTGCATGTGTGATGTATATATTCGATGTACATGTGAGAAGTGCAAAAGTCCTAGCATTTAATGAATAGGGTTTAATGAACTTGCACTACACAAACGGCTTAACAGGGATTTTGGATTCAACTATTTTGGGAAAGATGGAAAATAGGTTTGGCGGGTATAAAAAAGCCCGCAGAAGCGGGCTTGGAGGGGAGTAGTTAGACGGGTTTAAATCGTCACAATCTCAGTTGTATAAAGCACTTTGGTTGGCTGACCGTTAGGCGATCCACCCAGCGGTTCCAAGCTTACTGCGAGCGCGGCAATTTTCACTTGATCTAAAATCGCGTTGCGCGGCAGAGTCAACTTGCCTTGTTTGGGCAATAGGCCAAGGGATACGGGTGGGCGGCCATCGGCGGCGACCATCCACAATTCGTAATCCTGATCGGGTAGGGCTTTGAAGTTGTCGGTGGCGGTTACTACCAATTCGTTTTTGCCGAGTTCAATCGACCATAGGGCTTGGGCTTTGTCGCCTTGGAATACGGCGATTTGAGTTTCCATACGTTCGCTGGGCGCTTGCGGAATTACCACGAATACTGCCAATACCAAGGCTGCTGCGGTGGCGGCGCCTGTGAGCCACTGCCAAGTTCGGTTGTTAGCAGGTTGATTGCTCTCGGGTTTAACGGGCGCTTGTGGCATGCGCACTACATTGGTGGGCAATTCCGCCCCGCTAAAGCCGAGCTGCTGCTGGATTTTTTGCCATAGCTCAGGCCGTGGTGCTATAGCAGGCAAGCTACCGCCTAGAGTGTTTAACCGGCTTTCCCATTGCCAGAGCACATGGCGTAGGCTGCGATGCTGCATTAGCAAGGCTTGAAAGCGAATGCGCGCAC
>DAOORH010000219.1:2919-6002 GCA_035389145.1 Cellvibrio sp. | reverse complement strand
TTAGGTATTCGCGTACCAACCACCGCAGTGCGTTCAGAGAATGAAAATAAATTTGTGTATGTGGTTAAAGATGGAGTAGTGCAAGAGCGTAAAGTAAAACTCAATGCGAGTTATGGTAGCGATGTTTATATCTCAGAGGGATTAAGCGCCGGTGAGGATTTTGTGGTGGAAATTTCGCCTCAATTAAAGAACGGTGTGAAAATAGTTCAAGAATAACGAAACCCTAAAATGCGCAGCACACACTGCGCATTTTTTTCAACTGTTGAAAACGGAGGCACTATGGCAAGTCCCGCGAGCGTGCATGAGTTTGCAAGTGGTGTTTTGGTAAATTTAAAACACATCAGCAAAACTTATAAAAAAGGTAAAGAGCTGGTTCCCGTTCTAACCGATATTAACCTAGATATTAAACGCGGCGACTTTGTTGCGCTTATGGGGCCTTCAGGTTCTGGTAAAACAACGCTGTTGAATTTGTTGGGTGGGTTAGATAGCCCTTCATCGGGCGAGCTGATAATTGCCGGGCAGCGCATTGATCAATTTTCCTCTGGTCAGCTCACCAAGTGGCGCGCGCAAAACGTCGGCTTTATTTTCCAGTTTTATAATTTGATGCCGGTGTTAACTGCCGAAAAAAATGTTGAGTTGCCGTTATTGCTGACTAACCTCACCAGCAAAGAGCGCAAAGCCCATGTGGCTGCCGCATTAGATTTGGTGGGCTTGGCTAATCGTGCTAAACATTACCCTAGCGAGCTTTCCGGTGGGCAAGAGCAGCGCGTAGCGATTGCACGAGCCTTGGTGAGCGACCCTAATTTATTACTGTGCGATGAGCCTACGGGGGATTTGGATCGGGCCACGGCCGATGAAATTCTCGCGCTTATGCAAGAGCTTAATCAGGAACAACAAAAAACCATTGTGATGGTGACTCACGACCCGCGCGCGGCAGATCACGCGCGTCATACCCTGCATTTAGACAAAGGCAAGCTAATCCAAGAATAATTTATTAGCGAGGCGTAGCATGAAATACCTCTATTTCATTTTTAAAAATCTTACTCGAAAAAAAGTGCGCACGAGCTTAACCATATTATCCATTATGGTGGCGTTTCTATTATTTGGTCTGTTGCGCTCGCTCAGCGCAGCATTCGACGGTGGCGCTGAAATTGCGGGCGAAGATCGTTTAGTTACGATTCATAAAGTTTCAATTATTCAGCCCTTACCGCAAAGTTATCTCGCGAAAGTGCAAGCGCTGCCAGGCGTTGAAAAAGCCACAATGGCCAACTGGTTTGGTGGCTACTACCAAGAGCAAAAAAATCAGTTCGCGCAATTCCCCGTATTGGCAGACGATTACTTTGACATTTACAAAGATCTCATTAAGTTGCCACCAGCACAGTTAGAAAATTGGAAGAAGAACCGCGTTGGCGCCGTTATAGGTCGCGCGCTCGTCGATAAATACCATTGGAAAATTGGCGATAGAATTCCACTGATTGGCATGTTCCCGCAAAAAAATGGCAGCACAACTTGGGAGTTTGTGATCGAGGGAGTATTTGACGCAAAAACCGAAGGAGCAGATACCAGCGGTATGTTGTTTCACTACGATTATTTTGATAAGTCGCGACAATTTGGTGAAGGCACTGTCGGTTGGCTAATCATTAAGGTCAAAGATCCTAAGCAATCCGCTCAAGTTGCAGCGGTGGTAGACGCACTCTTTGAAAACTCATTCGCAGAAACCAAAACCAACAGCGAAAAAGATTTCGCGAAATCCTTTGCGAAACAATTTGGCGATATAGGTTTAATCACGACTCTGATTCTAGGCGCCGTATTTTTTACCATGCTGCTGGTTGCGGGTAATACCATGGCGCAATCCTTCCGCGAGCGAATTCCAGAATTTGCGATTTTAAAGACCCTGGGTTTTTCAGATATAACTGTAATGCTAATGGTCTTGTGTGAATCCATCGTTGTCTGTGTTTTTGGTGGTGTTCTTGGTTTACTACTAGCGAAAATAATTATCACCGGTGCGGCCGTTGATTTTGCGGCAACGTTGCCGGGGCTGGGTATGTCGTGGAAAATTATGACGTCAGGGTTGTTGCTAGTCATCTTGCTCGGCTTGATTACGGGCGCAGCGCCAGCCATTCAGGGATTGCGTTTAAATATTATTGGCGCATTGCGGAGAAACTAATCATGAATTTTAATTGGCTCTCCCAAATTTTTATTATCTCGCTAATGAATCTGCGTAATATCCCGCAACGTTGGGGCACCTCATCCGTTGCAATTTTTGGTGTGGCGTGCGTTGTGGGTGTATTTATCGCAGTACTTTCAATGGCAGCCGGTTTTCAGCGTACCATGTCCAATGCAGGCTCGCCCAATACGGTCATCATTATGCGCGCAGGTGCTACGTCAGAAATGAGCAGCGGCCTAAGCTATGAGCAAACACAATTGATCTCAAGCATTCCCGGTATCCTAAAAGACGGTGATCAGTTGCTGAGTTCAGCGGAGTTATTTGTGGTGGTGGATATTTCTAAAAAATCGACCAATACCTCAGCGAATGTGTCTTTGCGTGGCGTTATGCCTGCTGCTTTTGCGGTGCGCGATAAATTTAAAATAGTCGAAGGCAGAAATTTTGAGCCGGGTAAAAATGAATTGATTGTGGGGCGCTCTGCGCAAAAGCAATTCAATGATTTAGCGGTTGGCTCCACCATTAAATTTGGTCAAACCGAATGGCGTGTAGTGGGGATGTTTGAATCCGGCGGCGGTTTGGCAGAATCTGAACTCTGGTGTGATGCCAAAATTTTGCAAGCGGCCTACAGGCGCGGCAACAGCTTTCAAACTATTCGCGCGAAATTGGAATCGCCCGGTATGCTTGAGGATTTTAAAGCGGCTGTTGCAGCAGACCCCAAATTTAATGTGGATGTAAAATTAGAAACGGCCTATTTGTCAGAGCAATCTGCTCCAATGACCAAATTTATTATGGGTGTTGGTTACCCGCTCGCCATGCTTATGGCATTGGGTGCAATCTTTGGTGCAATTAATACGATGTACACCTCGGTGTCTACCCGCACGCGCGAAATTGCCACCTTGCGTGCGTTGGGCTTTGG
>DAOORH010000219.1:0-2819 GCA_035389145.1 Cellvibrio sp. | reverse complement strand
ATTCGAGCGGCTCGCTTGCCCGTCGCCACAGCCTTGCGCGATAACGGTTAGTCATTTGATAGTGCTGCAAAAAGGCCGCCGCATTCTTGTGTAATGCGGCGGCCTTTTCTGTATTTCCCCTAAGCGCTGGTGTAGTATCTTTTTCGAGAACCACCAGAGTTTTAATAAGCGCCTGAGTTTTCAATAACAGCGAATCCTCATAATACGCATAAATAGCGAGGGCCAATAAATCATGAAAGACGATAAGCCAACTTCCTTTGATATTGCTTACCGCGCGGGCGTATCCCAATCAACCGTATCGCGGGCATTGCGTGACAGCCCTTTGGTGAATCTTGAAACTCGCTTAAAGGTTCAGGCGATTGCTAAAGAATTGAATTATAAAGTGGATAAAAATGCGCGCAATTTGCGCTCGCAAGAAACCAAAACAATTGCACTTTTGTTGTGCGAAGATCACGGTACCGGTGATTCCTTAATCAATCCATTCTTTCTTTCTATGCTTGGCAGTATTACCCGCGCGACGGCTAATCGTGGGTACGATTTGCTCATTTCTTTTCAACAGTTCAGTGATGATTGGCATGCGGATTACGAAGATGCGAACCGTGCCGATGGCATTATCTTTTTAGGTTATGGCGATTACGAAAGCTTCGTAAAAAAGCTCACCTATCTCACCGAAGTGGGCGCACATTTTATTACGTGGGGGCCAGTGCTTGAAGGGCAACCCGGCGTATCCATCGGCTGCGAAAATTTTAATAGTGCGCTTATGGCGACGGATCATCTCATTGATTTAGGCCGTAAAAATATTGCTTTCTTGGGCGATGTTTCAGAGCACAGCCCAGAGTTTGAATTGCGCTACAAAGGTTATATGCGTGCCTTGGAAAAAGCGGGTATTGCGCTTGATTCGCGCCTCCAAATTAATGCTGAAACATCAGAAGAAGAGGGCTACAAAGCCACGCTTGCACTCTTACAAAAGCGTATCCCATTCGATGCCATTTTTGGTGCAAGCGATCTTATTGCCATAGGTGCGATTAAGGCCTTGGAAGAAGCGGGCATGTCAGTGCCAGGCGATGTTGCGGTTATGGGCTTCGATGATATTCCTATGGCCTCCTACACCCATCCGCCACTTTCAACCGTGCAACAAAACACCGGTTTAGCAGGTGAGCTATTGGTAGAGAGTCTACTGAAAAAAGTGAACGGGGAACCCGTGGAATCGATGTTACTGCCCGCAAAATTAATTGTGCGCGGTTCATGTGGTGCCAAGGCATCGAAAGTAAAATAAGTGTATCGAAAGCAAAATAAGTAGTATCAAAAAATCGAATCCAATAAGTAGAGAAAAGATGGCAAACAAAGAATTTTTACATCAACGGATTTGTATTTTTGCGGGAAAAGAAATAGACCCATGCTCAGATCGCCAGGTTGAAGATATGTTGCGCAATAAATTTAATATTCACTTGCCGCAACGCACATCCATGAATGAATCGCTAGCCGCTGTGAATAGCGATCACGAAATTATTGGTTTGATTCAACAATATCGCGTACTAGCGCCGGTGTAATCGTGGTACTGAGTTATCACGGGATAGGATTAACGTTGGTTATCATTTATGTTGCTAGGTTTAATTATCGCCTGTGAGATTGGCTTTTGGGTTTTCTTGTTTCTAGGTTTGTTCGCTAGGTATTTATTAAAGTGGCCTAGGGTTAGTAAGGGGTTATTATTGTGTGTACCCTTAATGGATATGGTGCTTTTGTGTGCATCTATTTTAGATCTAAATAGTGGTGCAACTGCAGAATTTGCGCATGGTCTTGCCGCTGCTTATTTAGGGTTTACTGTGGTGTTTGGGCCTAGCCTAATTCAATGGGCTGATGAAAACATGGCCTATAGGTTTTCAAATGGAACTAAGCCTAATCGCCCCGCGCATGGTTGGGAATATACTCTGTATGAGTGGAAGTTATGGTTGAAGGGTGTAATGGCAAGTGTTATTGCAGCTGTTCTATTGTTTGGTGCAATTTTTTTTATTGATCAGCCACAGAGAACCGAAGCACTTTTAGAATGGTTTTATATTTTAGGCTCTTTACTGTTTTGTTGGCTTCTTCTTTATCCGCTTTGGTATACAGTGTTTCCGAAGCAACAAAGCCGCAGTGAGTAAAACCGCGGCTCATCTGAATTAGAAATAAATTGCTAGATATCATCTAAGCTTTTGCTTCCGCATCATTATTATCCTGCACAAAATAAACTGACATCGCGCCTAGAATCATGCAAACACCTGCCAGCACGATAATGTAAATCGCCTGATTGTCGAATACGTATTTCAGAATTTGGCCTGCCACTAAGCCGGATACAATTTGTGGTGCGGCAATGGTGAAATTAAAAATCCCCATATAAACGCCGGTTTTGTCTGCAGGTAATGAGCTGGAGAGAATCGCGTAGGGCATTGCTAAAATGGCGGCCCATGCGATACCAATGCCTAGCATGGGTATCAGTAAGTTGAGTGCGCCGCGTGGTACATCCACTTGGGTCACTAATAAATTCACATGCACGATTTCGGCGTTTTGAAAAAACAAAAAGCTGATGTAGCCGATGCCGCCTGCAAGCAGTGACAAAGAGTAAGTTAATTTGCGGCCAAAGCGGTTGGCAATGCGCGTTAACACAATTGAAAAGAGCGCAGCGAATAATGAATAGGCTGCGAAAATAATTCCCACCCAATCGCCCGCTGCACCTTTGGCCGCTGAGATCTCAGCGGGAATGCTATCCAATGTGTGCAAATAAGCGGGGTCAAACCATTTGGCTTCAATGCCCCAAATATATTGGGTGATAGCAGGCGTGG
>DAOORH010000218.1:0-6005 GCA_035389145.1 Cellvibrio sp. | reverse complement strand
GAACACAAGTCTTGGGTCGCTACAGTCGACCTTATGATGATAAATATGATTTGAGACTAGCTGACAGCTCTCGCCCCGTCCATTGCATCTACTGTCTTTTGCTGTATGAAACCCCTTATTGCCCATACGTTTTCGTATCGACTTTAGACCATAAAAACGACAAATTTTTAAAGGGCTGACTGTGCTTGCTTGAGCTTTTATATCCCTTCTCCCCTTGGGAGAAGGCTAGGGTGAGGGGGGGCTTAAGTAAGTGCCATTCGGCCCATCTGCTTTCAGCTCTGACGATTCGTTATCCCGAACTGCCTCATGGACAACGTTGTCATTGTAAGTTCAATGCTTGAGCTGTTAAGCTTGCCGCCCAGATTTTTTGCTTGACCGGTTAAGCAACCACTCAATACCATCGTGCTTTTGTAAATCGCTATAACAAAATAACAGCTGTGAGAATCAACCATGTCAGATGTAACTCTTTACCCCGTTCCGGAACACTTCAAGAACACAACCGCGATTGATCTTGAGCGCTATAACGCGATGTATGCGCAGTCGATTACCGATCCCGATACCTTTTGGGCGGAGCAGGCTAAGCAGTTTTTGACGTGGCAAGCGCCTTGGTCGCAAGTGACCAAGAGCGATTTACACAAGGGCAATGTGCAGTGGTTTATTGATGGCAAGTTGAACGTAAGCGTCAACTGTATTGACCGCCACCTACCTGCGCGTGCTGAGCAAGTGGCGATTATTTGGGAAGGCGACGACCCGGATGAAGACCAATTTATTACCTATCAAGAATTGCACGATGAGGTTTGCCAATTAGCGAATGCACTGCGCGCTCGCGGCGTGAAAAAGGGCGATCGCGTTTGCATTTATATGCCGATGATTCCGGAAGCCACTTACGCCATGCTGGCTTGTGCGCGTATTGGTGCGGTGCATTCGGTCGTCTTCGGCGGCTTCTCGCCTGAAGCCTTAAAAGACCGTATTTTGGATGCCGACTGCCAAGTTGTTATCACTGCCGATGAAGGCCTGCGCGGTGGTAAACGCGTTCCGCTCAAAGCCAATACTGATACTGCCTTGGCCAATTGCCCCGGCGTTCATACCTGCATAGTGGTGCGCCGCACTGCGGGTTCTATCAGCTGGGATAACGCCCGCGATTTCTGGTACCACGATCTTATCGCCAAACAAGCGATCACCTGCGAGCCAGAGGTCATGGATTCTGAAGATCCGCTTTTCATTCTGTACACATCAGGTTCCACCGGCAAACCAAAAGGCGTATTGCACACCACCGCGGGCTACTTGCTACAAGCGGCCATGACCCATAAGTACGTGTTTGACTACCAAGAAGGCGAAACCTATTGGTGTACGGCAGATGTGGGTTGGGTGACAGGCCACAGCTATATCGTTTACGGCCCGCTGGCTAACGGCGCCACTACCTTGGTATTTGAAGGCATCCCCACCTACCCAGACGCTTCACGCTTTTGGCAAGTGATCGATAAGCACCAAGTTAATATTTTCTATACCGCGCCCACCGCCATCCGTGCGCTTATGGGCGCAGGTGATGACTGGGTTAAAAAGACCGTTCGCACCAGCTTACGTGTGCTTGGCACCGTAGGCGAGCCTATCAACCCAGAGGCGTGGGAATGGTATTACCGCGTGATTGGCGATAGCCGTTGCCCGATTGTGGATACTTGGTGGCAAACCGAAACCGGTGCGCACATGCTCACTCCCTTACCGGGTGCCATAGCGCTTAAACCGGGTTCGGCGACCGTGCCTTTCTTTGGCGTACAGCCCGCGTTGTTGGATGCCGAAGGTAAAGAAATTACCGGCGCAGGTGAGGGGAATTTAGTAATCAAGTCCGCGTGGCCAAGCCAAATTCGCAGCGTATATGGCGATCACCAACGCTGCATCGACACCTACTACAGCACTTATCCTGGCTACTACTTCACCGGCGACGGTGCACGCCGCGATGCAGATGGCTACTACTGGATTACCGGCCGCGTAGACGATGTGCTCAACGTATCTGGCCACCGCATGGGCACCGCCGAAGTTGAATCCGCGTTGGTGCTACACGAAAAAGTTGCTGAGTCAGCAGTGGTGGGTTACCCGCACGACATCAAAGGCCAAGGCATTTACGCTTATGTGACCTTGATGAACGGCGAAGACCCCAGTGATGAGTTGAAAAAAGAATTGCTGGCGCTCGTAGTAAAAGAAATTGGCGCAATCGCCCGCCCCGATATTATCCAATGGGCACCGGGTTTACCGAAAACGCGGTCCGGCAAAATTATGCGCCGCATTCTGCGCAAAATTGCTGCCAATGAAATTGATTCACTCGGTGATACTTCTACGCTTGCAGATCCATCGGTGGTAGCCCAGTTGATTGAGAATCGTGCGAATAAATAAGTGTTTGATGGGTATTAGAAACCAAAAAGGGCGCAAGTGATTGCGCCCTTTTTTATAATTTCTTTAAGGTTTTTGTAGTCTAGGCAGTTAAATCATTCCAGTTGTTACATGAGGTAGCAGTTGGGGGTGCTCTTGTGGCAGTTCAATCATTTTTTGCAATTTATTTTTAACAAACAAGCTAATTTGTTATGTTAACAATGACAAGAAATTAATTGTCGAAAACCAAGCAAATTAATAAAGGAGATTTTTAGTGAAACAAAATATATGGTTAATTGCTTTTATTTTTTTTTAATCTTCTTACTCATACGGTTTAAATATAGAAGATTATAGGAGTGCACCTAAATATATCGATACAAAATTTAGATCTGTTCCTCTCAATATGGGGGCGTTTTATGTATACAGCATATTATGTGGGATAACTATCGAGGAAGCCCACCCATAATTAGTTGGTGTATTGAGTGCCCCAATATGCCCAGGGCGGCAACCTATATGCCTATTTACCCTTCGGAACAAATTCCATAGTGTAGTTAAATTAAATGGCTACTATATAAGCTTGCGGTAGCCGTTTATTAATCTCTGTTCCAGCCTTGTTGTTTGCCTTTAATTCGAGTGTTTTTATGTCCAAATTAATCTGGCTTGGCGTAATTGTTGCGGCGATAGCTATGTTTATCGTTGGGTGGAATCAGGCATCTTTATCTTCGAGCACCAACTCAAATTCCGTTGTACAAGTAGATCATCATCTTGAAATACAGAGACTCGAAGCCGAGCTCTGTTTATTAGAAACACAAAAGCTAGAGTTGCTTGCTAATAAAAATCGCTTAGTAAATATAGCGAATGAAACGCCTGCGGCAAACACTAGCTCAGTAGCTGCGTTAGGCTCAGACCCTAAAAACTATCGCACTCTGGAAGAATCTTTGGCAGAAATTGATCGAATAAAAGCGCATTACAAAAATAATCCTGAATTTGATATGGATGCGGAGCGCGATAAAATGTTTATGGCCCAGCCTGTGGACAAAGTATGGGCAGAAGCTAGGGAAGAGCGTCTTCATAAAATGTTTCAATCGGACTCTCAATTACAGAGCAAGGCGATTAAAGCAATTGAGTGCCGTTCAAAGCATTGCCGAATTGAAATTTTCTACCAAGATTTAGCTGAGACAGGTGTTATAGCCCAATATGTTTACAAACTTGTAGGGCAGAAGCAATTTAGTGATGTTTTTGTGGGTGGCGGTGAAATGAAAATATCGCATAAAGAAAAGGTTTTGGGGGTGTATATTTCTTCTGACCCAAAAGCACATTTTTTTTGATGTCTAGATTTTAAAGGAAGAAAAAATGAAAATAGTGAGATTGCCTTTAATTGTAATTTTTTTAGCAATAAGTGGGGTTCTTGGGTGGGCATTAAGTGCGGCTTTTAATTCAAGCGTAATTGTTCAGCAAGCAAGCATTAATGAAGATGGAAGCCGCATATCAGAATTGAAACAACAAATTGCTGAATTGAAAAATCAAATAGCCACTATCAAGTCAGAGCTTCCGAACGGAAATCAGAATAATATTACAGTTGGCGACTCCCATAATGTAAAGGTGTCTGCTCAAACGTTAAGCTTAGTGTCGCAGTCGGCCGAGAATAATCATGTGCAAAGTAATAGTGCGCTAAATGCTGATGCTGCAGGCGAAACCAAGTTGTCCGTAGGGAAATCTGCGTATGAAAAATTTATAACCGAATCGGTTGATATTAGTTGGGCGTTTGAAAATGAAAAGAAATTAAAGGAAGCTTTTTATACAGATGCTAATTTACAAACAAAGGAGCTGCAGTCTGTTGTTTGCAAATCTTCCAGTTGTGAAATAAAAATACACCTCGAAAATAAAGATGGTCAGTCGGAAATTAGTAATCAAATTATGTCTCGCCTTATGCAAAAAGATCTTGGGCTATTCGCGCCTATTATATGGGCCGGATATTCCGAGCAAGAAAAAACAGCTAACTTTTATATTAAAACTGATGGTAGTTAGTAATTCCTTATTCATACTCTAAAAAAAGGCGCAAGTGATTGCGCCTTTTTTTACAACTTTCTTCTGGTACATGGTGGTTTGGACGTGTTAGTGCGAGCCTTTTTCATCAGGATTACTGCAGCTTTTGGCTGTATTACAACCACCGCAACCGCCACAACTGCCGGCGGCCTGCTTGTTGGAGGATAGCTTGCCTAAGGGAAGCCATTGGCGTGTTAGATAAAGCACAGCGCCTAGCACTATCAAACCCACGATTATTTCTTGCCACATAACTTGGCCCTCTCGTTAAAACTGCTGCTGAATAACAACGGTTTAGACCAACCAGCTTGCAATGGAATACGTAGCCCACGCTGCAAAATAGGCGAGTGCGAAAAGGTAGAGCGTAAACCAGATAGTCGCTTTTGCTGAGTTGGTTTCGCGTTTAACCACCGCAATGGTGGATATACATTGCGGTGCGTAAACGAACCACGCCAAGTACGCCAGTGCGACGGGCAGGCTCCATTCTTGGTCGAGCGCTGTGCCCAAAGCGGCATCCACATTGTCGCCACCTACGGCGTAAACCGTGGCGAGGGCGCTCACCGCCACTTCGCGCGCGGCCATGGCGGGAATCAGGGCGATGCACATTTGCCAGCTAAAGCCGAGCGGGGCGAAGATGTATTGCATCCACGCGCCTAATTGGCCCGCAAAGCTGTATTCAATCGCGGGGCGAGCAGCGTCCGCCGGGGCGCCGGGGAAGGTGACCAAGAACCAGAGCACAATTGAGAGCGCGAGAATAATGGTGCCGACTCGACGCAAGAAAATCCATACGCGCTCTTTCAAACCCATGATCAAGTGGTAGGCCATTGGCCAGCGGTAGCTTGGCAATTCAAGCAGTAGCGGGTAGTGCTCGCGGGTTTGGTTGCGGCGCATAATCAACGCGACAATCGCCGCGCTAACAACACCGGCTAAATAGAGCGCAAACAGAGTTAGCCCCTGTAGATTAAACAGACCCCACACAGTTTGTTCTGGGATAAAGGCTGCAATGATTAACGCGTACACCGGCAAGCGCGCTGAACAAGTCATCAGCGGTGCAATCATAATGGTGATAAAACGCTCGCGCGGATCGGAGATGGAGCGGGTGGACATAATGCCCGGTACAGCGCAGGCAAAGCTTGAAAGCAGCGGAATAAACGAGCGGCCAGAAATGCCTAAGCCACGCATAGGTCGGTCGAGTAGGAAGGCGGCGCGGGTGAGGTAGCCGGTGTCTTCCAAGACCAAAATAAAGAAAAACAGGATAATAATTTGCGGTAGAAACACGATCACCGAGCCTAAACCCGCGATTAAACCCTGCACAATAAAGTCTTTGAGAATGCCATCGGGCAAGCCGGTGCTGGCCGCTTCACCCAAGAAGGTAAAGCCTGCATCGATTAAATCCACAACGGGCGATGCCCAGGCAAATACCGCCTGAAACACCACCATCAAAATCGTAAAGAGCACCACTAAGCCCAGAACGGGGTGCATAACCACCGAGTCCAACCGCTCCTGCCAACGCGGCAAATCTACCGGCTGAATAACATGCTCTTGCATGATTTTTTCGATGTGATGGTAAAGCTCTTCAATAGAATCGTCGCGGCTCA
>DAOORH010000217.1:0-6031 GCA_035389145.1 Cellvibrio sp. | reverse complement strand
ATACTGGCGAGGCAGCGGTGATGCTATCGACACGATCCAAAATTCCACCGTGACCGGGTAAAATCACGCCACTGTCTTTAACACCGGCATGGCGCTTGACCATACTTTCCAGCAAATCACCCAATACCGAGAAAAGACTGGTGGGGATGATGATCGCCAATAACAGACAAATATTGCTGCCACTTAAATAGGCGATAATTGCGCCCAAGATAAGATTAGAAACCAAACCACCCGCAAAGCCTTCCAACGTTTTACCGGGGCTAACGGCTTGTGCAAGCTTGCGCTTGCCAAATTTACGACCAGTGAAGTAACCACCTATATCCGCTGATGCGACTATGGCAGCGATCATAACGACTAACCATGCACCTTGGGGCTGGAAACGAACATAAACCAAAGCCAACCACGTGGGCACTAAAACTAAAACGCCCATCAACAGGCGCAAGACAGGATGCCCCCACAAGATCGCACTACTCGGATAGCCCTGCACTAACAATAAAGCCAAAGCCCACCACGCACAGGCGACAATTAAGAGCGACTTAACGACGGGTAAATTCAACCCTTGGTCTGCAGCAGTGCACATCCCAATCACCCAACAAACGGCAAGTAAGATGGCGCCGATAAAACCAACATAAAAAAGACGCTGCCAAATTGCACCGCAACTGGATAAATTTGCCCATTCCCATGCGCCAATCAACACCACTGCGCCGACAAACAAAGGGAAATACATAGGCGACAAACCAAATAGCGCTGCCAAAAATACAATGGTTAGAATAATGGCGGTAATAACGCGTTGCTTAAGCATGTGTAGCTCCCGCTTCAATTTGATCACCCGTCATACCATAACGGCGTTGACGTTCATGAAAGGCGGCGGCGGCGCGCTTGAGTTCATCACCATCAAAATCTGGCCAAAGTTTATCGCTGAAAAAGAATTCCGCGTAGGCACTTTGCCAAAGTAAAAAATTGCTGACGCGCACTTCACCACCGGTACGAATTAATAAATCCAGCGGTGGTAAATCAGCCATGGAAGTGTATTTGTCGAGCAGATCTTCATCGACATCGGCGGCATTAATGTGGCCTTCCTTCACTTCTTGCGCGACTTTTTTTGCCGCTTCGGCGATATCCCAACGGCCACCGTAATCGGCGGCAATCACTAAAGTCATCTTGCCATCTTTGGTTAATTCTTCTGCCGTTTCAATCGCGTTTTGAATGCCTTTACTGAAGCGCGTGCGATTGCCAATAACACGCAGACGCACGCCTTTTTTCTTTAAGGCTTTGGCTTCATTTTTGAGATACAACTGAAACAGCGACATAAGCGCTTCAACTTCCAGCGGCGGGCGCTTCCAGTTTTCGCTGCTAAAGGCGAACACCGTAAGCACTTCTGCACCAATTTCTTCGCAGGCAGTCATGGCATCACGAATGCGCTCAACACCCACTTTATGACCCGCAACACCGGCTAAGCCGCGCTGTTTGGCCCAGCGGTTGTTGCCGTCCATAATGATGGCGACATGGCGAAGTTGATTGTCAGACACTGGTTTCTCCCGCTTGGCGAGCCGCTGCATAAATTCCCTGCTAATCGGCAATTTTAAAAAAGACGGCTGTACTTTTGATATTCGATTGATTGATATTCAATTTTTTAATTTTTCTTTTTCTGTTTTCTTGCGATTAAAAACAAACTGGCTCGCTAAAATTAGCGAGCCAGTTTGTTAGGGCAAAACAATTACACCGCCATCAAATCAACTTCTTTGGCTGCCAAAGCTTTATCAACTTCTGCGATATATTTATCGGTAATTTTTTGAATTTCATCTTGCGCGCGACGATCATCGTCTTCGCCAATCGCCTTATCTTTTAACAAGGCTTTTATATCGCCCAATACATCACGACGCACATTGCGTACTGACACGCGGCCGTTTTCTGCTTCAGCGCGCGCTTGTTTGATAAAGTTTTTACGAGTTTCTTCAGTCAACATTGGCAGCGGCAAACGAATCAAACCATTGTTGGTAGATGGGTTTAAACCCAAGTTTGATTTCATGATGGCCTTTTCAATTTCAGGCACCAGGTTGCGTTCCCAAGGGCTAACGGAAAGCGTGCGCGCATCTTCAACGTTGATGTTGGCAAGCTGGCTTAGCGGCGTTTCAGCGCCGTAATAATTCACCATAACGCCATCCAAAATACTGGGGTGGGCGCGGCCAGTGCGGATTTTGCTAAAGTGATTCACCATAGCTTCAACGGCTTTTTTCATACGCGCTTCGGCGTCTTTTTTTATATCATTAATCATTGCTTTCTTTCCTCTTCAATCAAAGTACCTTCATTGCTGCCTACAACAATGTTTAACAAGGCGCCGGTTTTATTCATACGGAATACACGCACAGGCATATCGTGTTCGCGGCACAAGCAAATGGCCGTCAAATCCATTACACCTAGTTTTTTATCCAAGACTTCGTCGTAAGACAGGCGATCATATTTGGTCGCGGTTGGATCTTTTTTGGGGTCGGCAGTGTAAACGCCATCAACCTTAGTTGCCTTGAGAACAATATCTGCATCCACTTCGATACCGCGCAAACAAGCAGCAGAATCGGTGGTAAAAAA
Source organism: Cellvibrio sp. (assembly GCA_035389145.1). Classification (GTDB taxonomy): domain Bacteria; phylum Pseudomonadota; class Gammaproteobacteria; order Pseudomonadales; family Cellvibrionaceae; genus Cellvibrio. The sequence continues at coordinate 3,445 of DAOORH010000217.1, read as the reverse complement.
TGGATTGCCGGTACCCGCAGCAAAAATCACAACTTCGCCCATGCTCAAGAAACGCACTGCACGGCGGCGATCGTAATGCTCAACAATACCGCTCATAGGAATAGATGACATAACACGGCAAGAGATGTTAGAGCGCTCAAGCGCATCGCGCATCGCCAAAGCGTTCATTACGGTAGCGAGCATACCCATGTGGTCACCAGTAACGCGATCCAAGCCCGCAGCACTCAGTTGCGCACCGCGAAACAGGTTGCCGCCACCAATCACCAAGCCCACTTGCACGCCTATGCCTACCAATTGACCAATTTCCAACGCCATTTTGTCGAGCACTTTAGGGTCGATACCGAAGCCCTCGGTACCCATCAACTCTTCACCACTCAACTTCAATAAGATGCGCTTGTACTTTTTATCCCTTGGGTTAGACATAAATGCTCTCCAAACAATGAGTTAGCTACTTACCTAGGCCACAAAGCCAAGGCTCAAAAAAATCGGCGCAGTTTACCAGAAAACGAACCCTTGAGGCGAACCTGAAAAGCGATTCAGCGGTTTGTATCCTAACGACTTCCCGTAACCAACATAAAAAAACCCGCACAAGCTGCCCTGTGCGGGTTTTTATATTTCTGCCGTTAGGAGAAATTAGCCTTTAGTAGCCGCTACTTGCGCAGCAACTTCAGCAGCGAAGTCTACAACAGCAACTTCGATACCTTCGCCCACTTCTAAACGCACAAAGCTCTTAACAGTTGCGCCCGCAGTTTTAGCGAATTGGGCAACAGTCAGCTCTGGGTTTTTAACGAAAGGTTGATCAACCAAGCTGCTCTCTTTCAAGAACTTGTTGATACGACCAACAATCATCTTCTCAACGATTTCAGATGGCTTGCCGGCCATATCTGGTTGAGCACGAATGATTTCTTTTTCTTTCTCAACCACTTCTGGAGACATTTGATCAGAGCTAACAACTACTGGGTTAACCGCTGCTACGTGCATAGCAATGTCTTTACCAATTTCGTCGTTACCGCCTTCCAATTGAACCAATACCGCGATACGGCTGTTCAAGTGCAAATAACCACTAACTACGCCGCCTTCAACCAAGCTGATGCGACGAACGCTAATGTTCTCACCGATTTTTTGAACCAATGCTTCACGCGCCGCTTCCAAATCGCCAGCCATCAAAGCGGCAACATCAGTTTGTTTGGTGGTGAATGCTGCTTCCAATACGCTGTTTGCGAAGGCAACAAAGTTTGGCTCACGCGCAGCAAAGTCAGTTTCAGAGTTAACTTCTACAGCTACAGCGTAGCTATTGTCTGCAGCAACTTTAACCGCAACAACGCCGTCAGCAGCGGTGCGGTCAGCTTTCTTAGCCGCTTTCAAACCAGATACTTTGCGCAGGTTTTCAATCGCCAATTCGATGTCGCCATCAGCTTCATTCAACGCTTTTTTACATTCCATCATGCCCAAGGCGGTACGGTCGCGCAGTTCTTTCACTAATGCAGGAGTAACAGCTGCCATGATTATTTCCTCTTTAAAGTTAAACTTTTAATAAAAGCGTAAGACTTTGATACAAAAAGGGGGCAAAGCCCCCTTCTCACGTTTTGCTGGCCCTTGCAGGCCTCAAGCTAGAAGCGACTGAAATTATTCAGCAGCACCTTCAGCAGCAACGTACTCATCTTTATTTGGTACTGCAGATACAGACTTAGAACCTTCCAAACAAGCGTCTGCAATTGCGGCAGCGTATAGCTTGATTGCGCGGATGGCGTCGTCGTTACCCGGGATAACATAGTCAACACCGTCTGGGTTGCTGTTAGTATCAACAACACCAATAACCGGAATACCTAACTTGTTAGCTTCTTGAATTGCAATACGCTCATGGTCAACGTCGATGATGAACAACGCATCTGGCAAACCATTGATGTTTTTGATACCACCAATTGAACGCTCAAGCTTTTCCATGTCGCGTGAGCGCATTAAAGCTTCTTTCTTGGTCAATTTTGTGAAGGTACCGTCTTGGCTTTGAGCAGTTAACTCAGACAAACGACGGATTGAAGCGCGGATGGTTTTGTAGTTGGTCAACATACCACCTAACCAACGGTGACTAACAAATGGCTGGCCAGCGCGTTCAGCTTGTTCTTTGATGGTCTTTTGCGCAGCGCGCTTAGTGCCAACAAACAGAATTTTTTTCTTTTGAGACGCCATTTGTTGAACTAAAGCCAAAGCTTCGTTGAACGCAGGTACTGTGTGCTCAAGGTTGATAATATGAATCTTGTTACGCGCACCAAAGATGTACTTGCTCATCTTTGGGTTCCAGTAACGAGTTTGGTGACCAAAGTGGACACCGGCAGACAACATGTCGCGCATGCTAACTTGCATATTGAGTTTCCTATAAATGTATTGGGTTAGGCCTCCACATACCCCGCGAATCAACCCTTTTGCTTGCGCTTTTAGGCACCCAGATTTTGCGTGACGGCATGTGTGTGACGTTAAGTTAATCTCTCATTAAGACGATATGCCAAAAATGAGGCGCGCTTTATACCACAATTGCTACATCAGTAAAACCTTTAACGCACTATCGCCCTACTTTTACCATCAATTGACAGCAAAAACGCTGGATAAAGAACCAAAACAACTTGTACACTAGTACCATGAATGCCCCCTTCACCCTGTTTTAGCAGACACCTCAATCAACTAACGAGATCCGGATAATGAAAGAAACTTGGCGCTGGTTTGGCCCTAAAGACCCCGTTACCCTTCAACACATAGCCCAAGCGGGCGCAACTGGCATAGTGACATCCTTGCACCATATCCGCACGGGCGATGTGTGGCCTATGGCAGATATATTGGAGCGCAAGGCGTTAATTGAGGCCCACAATCTTGAATGGGCGGTGATTGAAAGTATTCCGCTGCACAACGATATCAAAACCCGCACCGGCAACTATCTACAGCTGATCGAAAACTACAAACAGTCAATTCGCAACGTAGCGGCGGCTGGCGTTTACGATGTCTGTTACAACTTTATGCCGGTGGTAGATTGGACGCGTACTAACCTCAGCTACACCCTGCCCAACAAGGCGCAAGCACTGCGTTTCGAGATGAGCGATTTCGCTGCTTATGACGTGTATATGTTGCAACGCCCCGGCTCAGAGCAATCCTATAAACCCGATGTTCTCGCCAAAGCCAAAGCGCGCTTGGATGCTATGAGCGATGAAGAAAAAGCACTATTAGAGAAGAACATCATTGCTGGACTGCCCGGTGGCGAAGGCTCTTACGACCGTGATGGCATTCGTGCCGCTATCGATCAATTTATCAAAATGGGCGACGAAGGCATGCGCGCCAACCTGTTTGCGTTCCTGCGTGAGATTATCCCCGTCGCTGAAGAAGTCGGCGTGCGCATGGCGATTCATCCGGATGATCCACCATTCTCACTCTTCCGTTTGCCGCGCGTAGTCTCTACCGC
>DAOORH010000216.1:2412-6032 GCA_035389145.1 Cellvibrio sp. | reverse complement strand
CATCGCGCTCCCAATTCACGCCAGTTAAGTGATAACCATCTTTATTGGCACCGCAGACAAGGTCGGCAGCGTGTGCGGCAGCGTGGTCAACGATAATTGAAATATTTAAACCTACAGGTCCAATCGAGCCAACGCCTACGCCCAACTCGTCTTTAATTCGCGCTTCTGGTGCGAAGGTGAGTGGTGATGCAACACCAGTTAATTTTTCCGCTTTAATATCGTTCAACTCGTGATCGCCGCGAACTACCAAGGCAACCAGTGGTTGAGTTTTATCGTCGCGAACTTCACCTAATACAATTAAGGTTTTGAGTGTTTGCTGTGGTGATACTTTTAAGAGTGCGCAAACTTCGTCGATGCTGTGCGCACCGGGTGTAGCAACTTCTTGCATTAAATGCTGTGGAGCAGGGCGTGGTGTTGTGGGCGGCAAGGCTTCGGCTTTTTCAATGTTTGCGGCGTAATCGCTGCCGTTACTGAACGCGATGGCATCTTCGCCGCTCGCGGCTAATACGTGGAATTCGTGCGAGAAAGCGCCGCCGATTGAACCTGTGTCTGCCAATACGGGGCGGAATTCTAAACCTAAGCGCGTAAAAATATTGCAGTAGGTTTGGTGCATTACATCGTAAGTTTCTTGCAAGGATTCAGTGGTGTTATGAAAGGAGTAAGCGTCTTTCATAATAAATTCGCGCGAGCGCATTACGCCAAAACGTGGGCGCACTTCGTCGCGGAATTTGGTTTGAATTTGGTAAAAGTTCGCGGGCAATTGTTTGTAGCTGTTGATCTCGCCGCGAATTAAATCGGTGATCACTTCTTCGTGGGTTGGGCCAAGGCAGAAGCCGCGATTGTGGCGATCGTTAATACGCAACAGTTCTGGGCCATATTGCTGCCAGCGGCCAGATTCTTCCCACAACTCTGCAGGCTGAACTACAGGCATCAAGACTTCTTGCGCGCCGGATTTGTTCATTTCGGTGCGCACAATATTTTCTACTTTGCGCAAGACGCGCAAGCCCAGCGGTAACCAAGTATAGAGGCCAGAGGCCAGCTTGCGGATCATGCCCGCACGCAACATTAACTGATGGCTAATAACTTCTGCATCTGCAGGGGTTTCTTTGAGGGTGGCAATTAAAAATCGGCTGGAGCGCATAGAGAGTCTTCTTCGTAAAGTGTCGGAAATAATGTGGCTATAATGCTATTTAAAGGCGCTTATTCTACGGTGCCAAGGGCGATTGGTACAGTCGCCAATCTACAAGTAGCCAATCTACAGGATCTGCGATTATCCGATATCTGCAACTATTAGAGGTAAACCTTATGTTCCAACTTCACCCACGCTTAGCGGAAGTCTCCATTGTAATCGGCCGTTTCGATTTGTCGCTCTTGTTGCTCAGCAAAGATGCTAATTACCCTTGGTGTATTTTGGTGCCGCAAGTGGAGGATGTGTTTGAGATTCATCACTTAAGTGAGGACGAGCAAATGCAGTTAATGCGCGAATCCTGCCGTTTAAGCGAGGTAATGACCAGTTTGTTTGACGCCCACAAAATGAACGTTGCTGCTCTGGGCAATGTGGTTCGCCAGCTTCACTTGCATCATATAGCGCGTTTTGAGGAAGATGCTGCATGGCCGCAACCCATTTGGGGCAAGTTGCCAGCAAAAGCCTACAGGGCTGATGAATTGGCGGAGCGAATTAAACGTTTGCAGAATGCGTTGGTGGGCGAGGGGTTTAGTCTTATTTGATTTAGCTTTTTGTTTGAACCATAAAAAAGCCCCGCAGTGCGGGGCTTTTGTGTCCAAGAAGAGCGCTAATTAAAGAGCCATTTCTTTCAGTTTTTTCAGCGGACGCACTTTAACAGTGGTGCTTGCTGGTTTAGCTTTGAAAGTAACTTCCAAACCAGTGAATGGGTTAATACCTTTGCGAGCTTTAGTGGCTGGCTTCTTAACACAAGTGATTTTGAACAGGCCTGGGAATACGAACTCACCTACGCCTTTCTTCTTAACATGACCTTCAATAATGTTGGTCAATTCGTCCAACACTGATTGAACTTGTTTTTTGCTCAACTCAGTTGAGTCAGCAATTTGTTGCAGCATTTGAGTTTTGTTTTGACGTTCAGCAATAGGTTTTACAACAGCAGGTGCGGCTTTAGCAACAGGCGCTTTTTTAGCTGGAGCAACTTTAGCAGCAGGTGCTTTTTTTGCAGCTGGTTTGGCAGCAGCTTTTGGCGCAGCCTTCACAGCAGGTGCTTTTGCAGCGGCAACTTTAGCGGCTGGTTTGGCAGCAGCCTTTGGTGCGGCTTTAGCGGCAGGTTTTGCAGCAGGCGTTTTTTTGGCAACCATGGTGGATTCCTTTATCGTGAATGATCATTTGATGTGTTTATTCTGTAAGCAAACGGCTGAATCGGTTGATGCAGTCAACCTATTGACCTATTCATTTTAGGCTTCGGCTTCGGCTTGCTCAAAAACCCCTGTTTTTATAGGTTCAAAATACCTACTGCAAGGATTGGGGCTATATATAAAGGATAAAAATAGAATCAGCAACCAAAAACTGCGCTATTTCCCGAAGAAAAGTGCAAATTTACAATTTGTGTGAAATTTGCACCGGCAAAATGCGGAGCTGGTATTCAAGGGTGCATTAAAAGCGATATTAAAAGGTGCAATTAAAGGAATTAAGGATCAAATGTGTAGCACTTGAAGTTCCGGCTCAGCTTCACCGTATTGCCACACATAATCAAAGACTTCGCGAAAACGTTTTACTTCTACTGCTGCATTAAAGTTTGCAAAGCCCTGAAAAACTCTATCGTCATTTTTATAAAGTAAAGCGTTGGTGTCGCACAGCATAAATGCCATTTCGTTGTTGTCAGGCTCTACCGTGAGTTTGCGAAATAGAATTTTGCTAGAGAGGCGCTGATGCAGTTTGGCGAGTTTATGGCCAGTCTCGATGATGGGCTTGGTATTCTTAACTAAAATTTGCACTTGCGCGTAGCGGCTGCTGCGCACAAAGCTTGATATGGCTTGAATAAATTCATCGCTACCATAAACAGCTTCATCAAGCTCGTTGCTTAGGATGGCAATCGTTCGTCGTGATTGGCTCAGCAGTTTCAACGATTGCTCTTGAAAATCCTGCACAGAACTCAACAAAAAAAGATCGGGGCTGACGGATGATATTTCGCTCATGGTGTTTCTATTACCTCAACTCAGTGCCTTAACTTAAGTGAGCCACATTTCAATGTGCGGAATGCCCGCATCCAAAAATACCTCGCCGCAGGCTGTAAAGCTTAAGTGCTCATAAAACCGCTGGCGACTGGTTTGGGCGTGAAGGTAGATTTTGTAATCAGGATGCTCTTGTTTGCAATAAGCAATTACTGCAGCCATTAATTCGCGGCCAATAGCTTGCTGACGATACTCCGCTAAAACCGCAACGCGGCCAATATGGTAAAGATGTTGGTTCGCGTGAGTTTCTACCAACAATCGCGCGCAGGCAATGGCCTTGCCTGAGGCTGTCGTTGTCAGAAAATGAGTCGCGCTTTCGTCTTTATCATCCCACTCATCGGCAATAGGAACTTGTTGTTCTTGAATAAAAACAAGCTCGCGGATTTCGCGAAGCGATTGCTGATGAGTTTGCCAGTTGGTTG
>DAOORH010000216.1:0-2312 GCA_035389145.1 Cellvibrio sp. | reverse complement strand
CCAATTTTCCAATGGCGTTTGCCAAGGCCTTGCAGCAAAAATACATCGTAATAATCAAAGTGCGGCCCCACGCTGCCTTTATCGGGCGCGAAGCTAATCATAATATCGTCCAAGCGCCAGTTGGGAATAAAGCGGAAGTTATCGAGCAGCAAGTTCACTTCGGGCACCCATTGGTCAACGGCTTGAACTAACAGCGTCCAATTGGTTTCTGGGAGCAATGCAAAAGTCTCTTCATCAAACGGCCCGTTACGCAATTCCCACGACGTTTTACCATTCTCCAATACCAAACGCGATTCCACTTCTTCTTCAAGCGCTAAACCAGCTAACTCATCGCCATCAAGCGGCGATTCAAAGTTAGGGAATGCATTGCGGATTAGCAACGGTTTCTTTTGCCAATATTCGAGTAAAAATTTTTGGATTGGCATATCGCCAAGGTGGGTAAGGGGAGTCGTCATAATTTTTTGCCTGAATGTATTTGATGCGTAAGAGCAAATCCCCCGGCTGCGCCGACCCCCTTTTTCAAAGTGGGTTATTACTCCCTCCCTTTGAAAAAGGGAGGGCTGGGGAGGGATTTGCGTTATTAAAATAACAAAGGGCTCCTAAGAGCCCTTTGTCCATTCGCTTCTCTAAGTCTTAAATCGCCTTCGCCTGTGCCACCGCATTACCAATGTAATTTGACGGTGTTAAATCGCGCATGGTTTGTTTCGCGTGCTCTGGAATATCCAAAGTTTCCACAAACTCAGCTAATACTTCTTTGGTGATGGTTTGGCCGCGAGTCAGTGCTTTTAATTTCTCGTAAGGCTCATCCACATTGTAACGGCGCATAATGGTTTGAATTGGCTCGGCCAGCACTTCCCATGCGTTGTTAAGGTCTTGCGCCAAGCGTGCGCGGTTAATTTCTAATTTGCTCATGCCTTTCAAAGTAGAAGCAAAAGCAATCATCACGTAGCCAAAACCAACTCCCATGTTGCGCAATACGGTTGAGTCGGTTAAATCGCGTTGGAAGCGAGAGATTGGCAGTTTTTGTGCGAGGTGAGTGAATACTGCGTTAGCAATACCCAAGTTACCTTCGGAGTTTTCAAAATCGATAGGATTAACTTTGTGCGGCATGGTTGATGAACCCACTTCGCCTGCGATGGTTCTTTGTTTGAAGTAACCGTAGGAAATGTAGCCCCAAATGTCGCGGTCAAAATCGATAACGATAGTGTTGAAACGCGCAATCGCATCAAATAATTCAGCAATGTAATCGTGCGGCTCAATTTGAGTAGTGTAGGCGTTCCAGCTTAAGCCTAAGCTCTCTACGAACTCTTGTGCGTTGGCTTGCCAATCCACTTCTGGGTAAGCAGAAATGTGTGCATTGTAGTTGCCTACGGCGCCGTTAATTTTTCCGAGTAATTCAACTTCTTTAACCGATTTTAATTGGCGACGCAAACGCGCAGCCACGTTTGCCATTTCTTTACCAACGGTGGTTGGCGACGCAGTTTGGCCGTGGGTGCGTGAGAGCATTGAATCTTCGGCGTAATCGTGCGCGAGTTTTACGACGCCATCGATAATTGCTTGTGCATCTTTAATAAATTCTTCGCGGCCTGCTTTCAGCATTAATGCGTGTGACAAGTTGTTAATGTCTTCTGACGTACAGGCGAAGTGTACGAATTCTAAAACAGCTTCTAACTCTGGGTTGCCAGCGAATTTATTCTTGAGAAAGTATTCAACTGCTTTTACGTCGTGATTGGTGACGCGTTCAATGTCTTTTACGCTTTGTGCATCGGTTTCGCTAAAATCTGTCACGATTGCATCGAGTTGTGCGTTTGTCGCTGCGCTAAATGCTGGAACTTCTGGGATGCCTGAGTGGCGGCTGAGTTGTTGCAGCCAACGAACTTCTACTTGAACACGGAAAAAAATTAATCCGAATTCGCTAAAGATTTTACGTAAAGCAACAGTGCGTTTGCCGTAGCGGCCATCGACTGGTGAAACAGCATTGAGCGGGGAGAGGGTAGCAAAAGAGTCATTCACTGAATTGGTCATGCGGGTTCTCGTTTGAAAGTAAAAAATTAATAAACTGATATTCCCATTTGCTCTGAGTGGCGAGCTGATCGAATTGTTCAAGGGCTGAACGGCACACCCTTGGATTGCTTCGCGCTCAGGGCGAACGGGAATATGAGCTTGAAAAAGGCCGTCATCATAACTGAAAACGCCTGATTTTTCAGGCGTTTTCATGCACTTAGTAGCTGCTGGCGCGCAACAGGTTATCCACTTGTGCAGCCAATGCCTTGCGTTGTAGTAAGAGCTGCCAGCGGTTGCCGCCCACTTGT
>DAOORH010000215.1:0-6055 GCA_035389145.1 Cellvibrio sp. | reverse complement strand
AAAATTAAATCGTCATTATCACGCGCAATGAATCCAAGCGTAACTTGGCTTGCGAAAAATAATGTTGGCTGGCCGCCAAACGCTCTTGCAAATAATCAATCTCTGATTGGCGAACATTGGGGTTCACTTTAGCCAGCGCCCTCATACGATCCAACTCTGCATTAATTTCTTCACCGACTTTTTTCTGTGCAGCAGCAATTAAATCGGCTTGCTGTGGCTTAACTTTGTCTTCTGCTTTTTGCAGCATTTCTGTTAATGCAGGGCGGGCATGACGCACCAGCTCTTGCGCATTATTGCGCGGAATTTTTTGCAGCAATCGACTTAATTGATCGATACTTAAGACCGCATTTAAGTCTTTGCCATTATTATCCATAAGTACACGCAATAATGACTGCGGCATATGACGAAATAACTGCAAGTCTGCTGGCGCTGGGCAATGCAGCACATACAAGGCTTCTAATATTAAATTACCCGGCTTTAACGGCGGCAGCTTAAGCGTGCAAAATGCAGTGTTACCAAATTCAGTGAGCGCAATCAGTTCTTGGGCGCCGCGCACTAGCGGATGCTCCCAAGTAATAAACTGCATATCTTCACGCGATAGCGCCTGCTGACGCTGATAAGTAATGGTTAAACCCGATTCTGGTAAGCCAGGAAACTCTTCAACACGCATATGATCGCTGGGGTGCACCACCAAGCTGTGCTCACTGTGTCTTTCAGAATCTATACCAAACGCATCGAAAACCGCGTCCAAGTAATTGACAAGGCTTTTGTCCTCATCTTTTTCTGCAAGCGCATTTACCAGTTCGCCAGCTTGCACCGGTTTACAAGAATTCAACTCTAAGAGGCGGTCACGACCTTTTTGCAGTTGCGCCACTAAATCAGCAGCGTAGGCTTGGGTTTCTTTTAGCAATTTCGCAAAAGCAGTCTCGTTATTACCGACCAATGTTGGCAGCAAAGTCTCGGCATATTGGATATAAACGTTTTGACCAATTGCGCAAGTTTTCTCAAACGCATTTAAACCTTGGTGATACCAGCTAATGAGTTTTTCTTGCGCGCTACCTACATAAAAGGGAGTATGGATATTAACTGTTGCGATTTGGCCGATACGATCCAAACGGCCAATGCGCTGCTCTAATAAATCAGGGTTAAGCGGTAAATCAAACAACACGAGATCTTGCGAAAATTGGAAGTTACGGCCTTCACTGCCAATCTCAGAGCAAATTAAAACTTGCGCGCCCTCTTCCATATCTGCAAAGTAAGCAGCGGCGCGGTCACGCTCTATAAGATTCAAGCCTTCATGAAAAACTGCTGTGAGTATGCCTTTACGCAAACGCAAATAATCTTCTAATGTTTGCGCTGTGTCGGCACTCGCACAAATCACTAACACTTTTTTGCGACGATTTTGCTTTAGCCAATCAGTCAGCCAACCGACACGGGGATCGTGCAGCCACCAATCGTTTTCTTGCTGCTGCCAATAGGTTTCCGCGCGTAATTGTTTTTCTAGCGGCAAGGAGCGAATGTCTGCAAGCTGTTCTTGCGTAAGCTCAAGCGCATGCTGATGCAATTTACGTTCAGGGAAGCCTGCAACAGAATTACGGGTATTACGGAAAAGCACGCGCCCAGTGCCATGCCTATCTAACAAATAACTAATGGCTTTATCGGCTGATTGACCTAAACAGGTTTGCTCCGCCAACTCAGTTAATTCTCTAATGGTTTCTTTCGGCAAATAATCCGCCAATTGTTTAACCAAGTCAGCCGGCATAGCCTTAGCTTCTTCAACGTGAGCAGCCAATAGCGCTTGCACTAAATCGTTAAGTGGCTGATAAGATTCTTGCTCAGCGATAAATTTTTCTAAATCGTAATAGCGATCTGGATCAAGCAAACGTAAACGCGCAAAATGGCTTTCCAAACCAAGTTGCTCTGGCGTTGCAGTTAAAAGCAACAAACCCTTGGATATCTTTGCCAAGCCCTCAATACATTGATAAGCAACGCTGACTTTTTGCTCGCTCCACTGCAAGTGGTGTGCTTCATCGACCAATAATAAATCCCAGCTGGCTTGCAGGGCTTGTGCGTACCGTTTAGGGTTTTTCGTTAAGAAATCCAATGAGCATAAAATTAATTGTGCAGATTCAAATGGATTATCGCTGATAGAATCTTGTCCTAACTCGTCCTCAAGGTCATCTTCAAAATCAACAATTTCTTCAACGCCATCCAAACCTTCAAGGGCTAAACAGCGTTGTTCATCAAGCAACGTAAACGCCAAATTAAAACGGCGCAGCATTTCTACCAACCATTGATGCTGCAAACTATTCGGCACAACAATAAGCGCGCGACTAACACGGCCACTGATTAATTGTTGATGTAAAATCAAACCGGCTTCAATGGTTTTACCCAGGCCCACCTCATCGGCAAGCAATACACGCGGCGCGTGACGTTGAGCGACTTCATTGGCGATGTAAAGTTGATGCGGCAACAATTGCACGCGCGGCCCCGCCAAACCAAAAATCGACGATTGACGATGCTGATTTAAATAGTTAAGTGTTTTGTAACGCAGAGTGAAGTGCGTATGTTTATCAATTTGGCCCGCAAACAAACGGTCGCGTGGCGTACTGAATTGTACAAAGCTATCCAACTCAAACTCAGGAATCGCCAATTCATCTTTGGTCAGATTTTTATCTTTATCAAACGCCAAACCGTGGTAAAGCAAACAACCTTGCTGCTCTACCACGCGGGTAATTTTCATACGAGCGCCATCTTGATGCCGCACATTTTCGCCTATCTGGTAGACCACACGGCTCACGGGCGCGTTATCCATTGCATAGGTGCGGCGCTCCCCGGCGGCGGGGAAACTCAGAGTTAAACGGCGATTGGCGATATCCAGCACAATCCCTAAACCCAGCTCAGCTTCCGCCTCACTGATCCAACGTTGGCCAATCGTAAAAGCCTGACTTACAAACTGCGATTTACTCACTCAAATACCTATTTATCAATTGCGCAAAAAGGCGTGCATCATACTGATTTAGCGCTTCAATTCCAAAAATATCCTAATTTATAAGATGATTAGAGCAATTTATTTGATTAGAATTCAGCTCTCTTTGATGCAACGGTCACTAATATGTCTAACCTAAACCTCTCCAGCCCCCAAAACCACGCGTTAGATGATTTACTCAAGCGCTGCAGTTTTTTAACCTTGATTAGCAGCGACCAAGCATTTCCTAACAGCAAAGGCTCTGGCTTGCCACTTATTGCGCTAGAAACTCCCAGTTGCAAAGCACTTATAGCGCTACAAGGGGCCCACTTATTAAGCTTTTGTTCGACAGACGGAAAACCCTTACTGTGGGTAAGCCCCAACTGCGATTTTACACCCGGCTCCGCGTTACGTGGTGGGATTCCTGTTTGCCTACCTTGGTTTGGCCCTAACCCACTGGATGCACAAAAACCTAAACATGGTTTTGCTCGCAATAACGATTGGGAGCTGAGTGATGCGAAATTATTAACGGATGGCAATGCACAATTAACCTTTCTTTTTACCAGTACGGCCAAAGAATTATTTGACTTCGCTTTTAGCTCCCAACTTGTGATGACCTTGGGCTCCAGTATCAAATTAGAGATTAGCGTCAGTAATGATGATACGACCGATTTTGATTGTAGCTGGGCATTACACAGCTATCACCCAGTACGCTCATTGAGCGATGTGCGCGTGAAAGGTTTGGCGGGCAGAACTTATCTCGACAACTTAGAAGGCCATGCCGTAAAAATTCAGCAAGATGACGTTAGCTTTCCCGGCGCCGTAGATCGTGTTTTCCATGCAATTGAAAATGCAATAGAGATTTTAGGCTCACCTCATATCGTAATTCATCACCACAATTGCCCAAGCGTAGTGGTATGGAACCCGGGGCCAGTTAATGCGGCCAATATTGCGGACATAGGTGCAGGTAATGAACAAGGCTATATTTGCGTAGAGCGCGGTGCGGTACTCAGTGAAAAATGGAAATTAAACGCGGGTGAAACTCAATCTGCGTGGATTGAGATTGCAGAAGTAAAATAGCATCGAGAGCCGCCCTGCTAATTAAGAACCGATAACTCACTCAACAAAAAAATCCATCGCAAATTGCGATGGATTTTTTTATAAACCTGTGAACAGCGAACTGATTTAAATTTATTTTAAACCCAGCTCCGGCGCTAACTTACGCAAAAAAGCTACATGAGCATTACGAGTTGCCGGGCCTTTGTATTCAAGCAGCGTCCAAGTTTCATCTGCAATCATAAACTCTTTTGGCGCGAGTTGTTTGTAGGGCGCATGCACTTCCATTTCCAATAACCCCTCTTCTAGATTGTTAGGGTTATATTCGTTGTAAAGCTCCACTTGCCCTTGCTCTGGGTGTATAACCGATTTTGGTTGAAGCGGAAACTGAATAATAAATGCTTGCTTATCACGAAAGCCTGCTATCCAACCTTGGGATGGCTGAATCATAAGCTTGCCCTTACGCGACACTTTTCCCGCTGGCGGCAGGGTCATGTCCAGCGACAAGATGCCATCACTGAGCGTATAAACCAAGGCTGCATGAACGGCATCCTCCATATTTTTTTGCTGCACATCCGCCGTATTGGCAACTGGCACATACACTAGGACATTAGAAGGCACGCGTGTATTGAACCAAAGATCCCAAGCAACATTTTCTTTGCGAATATTGGTGGCACGCACTTGTAATTTAAGACTATTTTTTCGCTCAGGTACCAGCGCATAAGCTTTCACCATTTGCACACCACTGATGGAGCTTTCCGGGCTTTTGAGCACAATCCTGTCTTGACTATGTTCAAGCACTGTATTCTTCGCCAGAATTAAATAAGGGTCTGGTGGCCATATTGCTTTTTCGGCTGCACGTTTGGGATTCAACTTTTGATGCACCCACCACTGACTCTGCGGCCCTACCCACATTTCATGCCCAAAATACCCGATATTATCCGATTCAGGCGTTACCTGCGGACGAGTATTCTTTGTATTTAAATCCGCAAGCAATAAAAAGTTGGGCTGATCTCTTAATGCAAAAGACACCAAGCGCCCCCCTATATCGGGCGTAATCTCTGCTTTGATGACGCCATTGTTGAGTGTTAATTTTTCAATTTGTGCAAAAGCGTTATTAACGGAGCCCAAAGCTACAGATAAAGCAATGCCCGCAATTCTTACAAATTTAAGATGTAGACACATATAGATACCTTGTGAAACTAAAAAACGCATAATTCAACCTGATTTTATTAAATTTTGAGGCGGAACCACAATGGCAGTGGGACAACTAAATGCCATTCCGAATAATTGAAATGATCGAACAAGATATTTACAAATCTAAATCGAGCCCCTCCAAATCCAATTTAAAAATCTCGTCTACCTCCTTCAACAAATGGCTATAGCGAGTATATTGCGGGTCGTTAGCGTCTATTATTGAAACTCGATCTAAGGAGGTGCGACATAAACTTTCAAACCCGATTTGGTCACCATTGTGCTTAACTTCAGCGATTACCGCTTGGATAAGATTCAAATTTAGGCCTATATGCGTTGGAAAAATGCCTATTGCATTTTTAAACGTATTAATAGCCTGTCGATATTCTTTGCTCTCGTAAAAATCAATACCCGCCTTTGTCATATCGGCTACTTTTTTACGGCCTGCTTTACTTTTAGGTGTATCCGACATGGAGTCTGCTTTATCAATTAATGCTTGATGTTCAGGGAATTTTTCAACTAACTCACCTAGAACCTCATCAGCTGCAGATTTATCGCCCTTGGCAATTAGCGCTTGCGCAAATTCTAAACCCACCTCTGGTTTCAGCTCATCCTTTTTATTTTGGTAGACCTTTTTGGCTTTATCGAGAAACACTTCGGCTTGCTCCGCCTGTTTATTATTCAACAGAGCACGAGACTTTAATGAATTACTCTGAACATCCGCACTCGCATCAAAATAAGGCCGCTTTTCCAAGCGCTGTAAAACCTCAAAATTTTCTTTTACATACTTATCAGCATTAAGTTCTCCGTCTTTACTTAACTCTGTAAGCTCACGTG
>DAOORH010000214.1:4037-6055 GCA_035389145.1 Cellvibrio sp. | reverse complement strand
GACGATAAGAGTGCGAACTGGCGCGAAAAATATTTAGATGCCCTTGATCAGCAAGAGCAAATGGAAAAAAGCCTTGCGGCCCAGCAAGAACTCTTGCGCCGAGCCTTGGTGCGAGTGAGTGTTGCGGCGGATGGGCAAGATGATGCTTTAGATGGCATTTTGAGCCAACTGCGTGAGCGTATGCGCGGGTCTATTGCGGGTGACATCAGCAGCTTGTTGGCGCGCTTGGATGAAGTGGCGCTCAACTTTGAGCAGCACCGTGATCAGAACGCGCAGGATGTACGTCAATCGCTGATAGAAACCATCAAGCCACTGCAGGCTTTGGATTTAACTCGCGGTGTAAAAAAGGAAATCAGTCAGTACCTCTCGCAATTGCCAGAGCGCAGTAAAAAAGTACGTCTCTATCCTGCATTGCTGCAACAGCTAGCGACTATTCAGCAACAAGCGCTCAAGGAAATCGAACAACCTAAAACTGGGTTTTTACAAAAGTTTTTAGGCACTAATAACGCGGTAAAAGCGGATGAGAAAACCGCAACAGAACAAGCCGTAGACGCGAGTGAATCTGCGGATGACATTGCTACTGTACCTACGCCCGTCAGCGCCGGCTCCAAAGAAAAAATAGCCTTAACAGAAAAAACCACAGTAAAAGAAAGTAATGCAGCAAATACCCATCCCGATGAGCTCAAATCATCTGGGGCTAATTATGCTGAAATCAACGCAGAATTAAACCCACAAGCAGTTGCCAACGCGACTACTCAAATGAGCAGTGCGCAGTCTGTTCAGGGTGTGTTGCCGCAGAAATTTGTTGAACAAATTACGCAAGTGATCAACCAGTTTTTAATTGGGCTAGAAAAAGAAGCGCCCATGGTTAAAAAAGTTGAGGTGATTCGCACTCGTCTCAATGTTGCAACCACAGCAGATGCATTTATTAAGACCTTGGAGGACTTGCGTGATCTGGTCATGCAAGCGTATCTCTCTGCTAACAATGCCTTTGCGACTTATTTAAAAAATGTAAACCAAGAACTAGCGGATATTTATAGTTTAGTAGGCGGTGCTGTTGAATCGGAATCTACACGACGAGCGGCCAGCAATAACTTACAAAGTTCTGTGCGCAAGGGCATGGAAAGCTTAGAGGCCAATGCAGAGTCGGCCACAGATTTGGCGCAGTTAAAAAATTCAGTGCAATCGCAAATTGGCAATATTCGCCAAGCCTTAGATCATTATCAGCAGTCTGAACAGGAGCAGAGCCAATTAGCAACGCAACTTGAAACATTGGCAAGCAAAATAAAAGTCATGGAAGATGAGGCTGCAAAAAATCGTACCGTTTTAGAAATGCAACGTCATAAAGCGCTGCATGATCCGCTTACCGAATTACCCAATCGCGAATATTACAATGAGCGCGCCCATTACGAATACCAGCGTTGGCAGCGTTACAGTCGCCCACTTACACTGGCTGTGTTTGACATAGACCACTTTAAAAAAATTAACGACGGTCACGGTCATCAAGCAGGTGATCGTGTATTAAAAGTGATTGGTCGTTCGGTAGCAAAACGTTTGCGTGAAGTCGATTTTTTCTGCCGTTTTGGCGGCGAAGAATTTGTCGCACTTATGCCAGAAACGAGTTTGGCCGATGCCATGCCGGTGTTAGATACCATTCGTGCAGCCATCGCTAATGCGGCGTTCAATTATAAAGAGCAACCTATAGCCATTACGCTTTCAATTGGCGTTACAGAGTTTAAAGCAGGCGATGATTTAGAAACGGCATTCGCACGTGCGGATGAAGCGCTCTATGCCGCTAAGTCGGGTGGGCGCAATTGCATTAAATCTTCCTAGTGTTTTTGCTCTAGCTCAATTGTCGGGCAGTTAACACTAATTAACTAATATCAACAAAATTAATCGCCTGGTAAAACCCTAGGCGATTATGCTACTACCGGTTTTAATCCAGCAGTTTCCTCCTTTCTATTTAGCAAATCGGCTAGGTTTATCATGAAAAAAATAATGATCGCATGCGCCTTAAT
>DAOORH010000214.1:0-3937 GCA_035389145.1 Cellvibrio sp. | reverse complement strand
TTAGCAAATCGGCTAGGTTTATCATGAAAAAAATAATGATCGCATGCGCCTTAATGGCAGCGGCTTGTGCCCAAGCAAAAGATCCAAAGGCAACAGCGCTAGACTCCCTGGTTATAAATGACAAAAATTATTTTGCGATGCAGGGCTTAAACGTCACTGTATTTAGCGACATTTATCCCGATGGGCACCAAACCGGCGTTACGATTATTCAGCATGGCAGTCGTGTGGCGGCCAATGGTGATTTGCGCTTAGAGGTATCGCCCGGCCAGTGGTCGCCAGTGCCCACAGGTGGCGAGCAGGTTGTGGAGAAAGACCAGCACCGCATTACGCAAACCATGTCTTACCCCGACCCTACTAAAGATAAAAAGGGATTCAACCCAATTAATTATCCCGATTTAAAATTCTCTTACAAAGTTAACGTCACTGCCTTACAAGGTAATCAATTTAAAATCAGTGTGGATCTAGACAAGCCATTGCCTGCTGAGTGGATTGGAAAAATTGGTTTCAATTTTGAGTTATTCCCCGGCGAATTATTTGGTAAAGCTTTTTTAATGGATCAGCAATCGGGAATTTTTCCACGTCAAGCGAATGGGCCAATTGAAAATGTTGGTGGTGAATTTATTGCAACACCATTGGCTACCGGCAACAAGTTAGTCGTTGCTCCCGATGACGACAAGCGCCGTATTGTGATTGAGAATGCTACTAAAGACAGTGGCGCAGGAAAATTGGAGTTGTGGGACGGCCGTGCTAATCACAATAACGGCTGGTACATAGTGCGTACCCCAATTCCTGCCAATGCAACCAAGAATGCAATTGAATGGATTATTACGCCGAATGTTGTAAAAGGCTGGCAATACGAACCCGTGTTGCAAGTATCCCAAATTGGCTATTCAACCAAGCAACCTAAAAAGCTGGTTATTGAACAAGATGCAACAGATTTAAAAGCAGATGACGTTAGTATTTACCAGCTTACCGAAACGGGTAAACAACTGGTGCGCAAAGCTAAACCACAAGCTTGGGGAGGTTTTTTGCGTTATCACTATTTAACCTACGATTTTTCCGACATACAAACTCCCGGCAGTTATGTGATTAGCTATCGTGATAAATCAACGTCATCCTTTAAAATTAACGATGACGTTTTCGATCGCCACGTATGGCAGCCAACGCTGGAATATTTCTTGCCAATGCAAATGTGTCACATGCGTGTGAATGAAAAATATCGCGTATGGCACGGCTTGGATCACATGGACGACGCTATCATGGCGCCGCTAAATCTTAATCACTACGACGGTTATGTCTCAGGCCCATCTACTTTAACGAAATTCAAGCCGGGTGATCGCGTGCCAGGTTTGGATGTTGGTAATTGGCATGATGCTGGCGATTTGGACATGCGTATTGAATCCACCATGGGTACTATTTGGTTGTTGTCAGAAATGGTGGAGGAATTTGGTTTAAATTATGATGCAACCAGCATTGATCAAAAAGCAAAAGTGGTAGAAATTCATCAGCCCGATGGCAAAAACGATGCCTTGCAACAAATCGAACACGGTTTGCTGAGTGTGCTCGGTGGCTATAAAGCCATGGGACGTTTGTATCGCGGCATTATTGATACTGACTTGCGTCAATACGTATTGCTCGGTGATCCATCAGTGCAAACAGACAATCTTGCTTATGATCCCAAGTTGGCGAAGGGTCAGGTGAAAAATGATAAGTCCGGCAATAACGACGATCGCTGGGTTTTTACCGAAGATAATCCTAACCGAGAAATTAATGCGGTGGCAGGTTTAGCTTCAGCGGCGCGTGCAATCAAAACCTACAATCCGCAAATGTCGAAAGATGCTTTGGCTGCTGCGGTAGATATTTATTCAAAGTCATTTTCGCGTGCGACCAAAATTGATGAAAAAGCCTTTGCTGCTGCTGAAATGTTTTTAGCAACTCAGGACAAAAAATACCTTGCAGATTTGTTGCCACTGAAAGATCAAATTATTGCGAAAATTGATGAGGCTGGTTGGCCACTTGGGCGAGTCATGTCCAGTATTGATGATAAAGATTTTGTTGCTGCAATTAATACGGCAGTTGAAAAGCATCAAGTGCAAGTGCGTGAGCGAGCCATCAAAGAATCACCCTACGGTGTTCCCTACAAGCCCAATATTTGGGGGGCGGGTTGGAATATTCAGGAGTTTGGCGTTAAGCAATATTTCTTCCACAAAGGTTGGCCGCAATACACAACAACCGATGCCTATTTCAGTGCATTGAATTTTGTATTAGGTGTTCATCCTGGTTCTAACACTCAGTCATTTGCGTCCGGTGTGGGCGCGAATTCTGCAACTGTTGCTTACGGTACCAACCGTGCAGATTGGTCATACATTCCCGGTGGCGTAATTTCAGGTACAGCTTTAATTCGCCCCGATTTACCAGAGTTAAAAACCTGGCCATTCTTTTGGCAGCAAACAGAATATGTAATGGGTGGCGGTGAAACCAACTATATGTTCTTGGTGTTGGCAGTGAGTGCAGAGAATAAAAAGCGCTAAGTGTTTTTAGGTAAGGGAGGAGCAATTGCTCCTCTTTTTTTATTTATTATAAAGGAATTCACTATGTCCATAATAAAAGAGTCGCAGCACCTTTCCCGTCGTCAATTTATAAACACAAGCTTGCTGAGTGGAGCTGCAATTATGAGTGGTGGAGCATTATCAAGTTTATCCGCGGCAGCTACGCCCAAAAAATTTCACTTTGAGTTATCTCTGGCGCAATGGTCCTTGCATAAAGCGTTGTTTGCGAATGAAATTTCAGCTTTGGATTTTCCAGTGGTTGCGCGTAAAACTTACGATATAGGTGCAGTGGAATACGTAAACCAATTCTTTTATGAGAAGGCAAAAGATAAAGCTTTTTTGACCGAATTAAAAAAACGTTGTGAAGACAATGGCGTGGTTAGCTCGTTGATTATGGTTGACAAAGAGCCTGAGTTGGCATCGCCAGATGCAAAAGAACGAGCGGCGGGTGTTGAAGGCCATAAGAAATGGATTGATGCCGCTAAATTTTTAGGCTGTACCGCAATTCGCATTAATCTGCATGGCAGTGGCACACTTGAACAGTGGACTAAGGGTTCAGTGGAATCCTTACGCAACTTATCCGCAATAGGAAAGCCACTGGGCATTAAAGTATTGGTGGAGAACCACGGTGGCTTTTCATCGAATGGAAAATATTTATCCGAAGTTATGCGCTTAGCAAATGATTCTAATATCGGCACCATGCCAGATTTTGGTAATTTTTGTATACGCCGTGAAGTGGCTGGCGATTTATGGAAGTCGCCTTGTGTAGAACAATACGATATTTACCAAGGCGTGGCAGAGCTAATGCCCTATGCGCGCGCCTTCAGTGCCAAAAGTTTTAATTTTGATGAGCAAGGAAATGAACCCAATATAGATTTTTTAGCGATGTTTAAATTGATGCGCGCTTCAACATATCGCGGTTATGTGGGTATTGAATACGAAGGCGAGAAAATGAGTGAAGATGCAGGTATTCGCGCGACTAAAAAGTTGATTGAAAAAGTGCGTGAGCAGTTAAGTGTATTGTAATAAATCCTCTTCGAAATTCCGCGTACCCTCAGCGCGCAGCAGTCGAAATTTTTTCTTCTCTCACGTGCGACTAAAACAAGAAGGGAGCCATCAGGCTCCCTTCTTGTTTTAAGAGACAGTACGAGACTATTTTTTAGCAGCTACTTCCGCACCGCTATATTTCACCTTATCCCACTTCGACACTATTTCTTTCACGTAAAGACCGTTTTCGGTTAAGTCTGCATCTGTCCATTTGGCATCGGGTTTTGTGCCAGGTTTCAATTGCGATGCGCCCTCTTTTTTGTCGTTCAGTGCCCAATTACACATGGATAAATTATTCTTGCGCGCAAAGTCTAACCATAACTCGGTTTCTTTTTTATCTA
>DAOORH010000213.1:0-6080 GCA_035389145.1 Cellvibrio sp. | reverse complement strand
GCGTGTACTTGCTCTGCACTCGCACGCAATTGTGCAACATCCACTTTACGATCAAGCGTCATTTCATAAATATCGTACCAAGCGGGCATGACATAACCGTTATTAATCGTAACTGGAATGCTGGGCGCGTGCGGGAAAACGAAACGCAAATTCATTGCCGCAGGCAAACCCAGCTCGCGCACTACTGGTACAAAATCATTGCCATCGGCACCTAAGCCATGCAGCCAAATAACAGCACCAGTAACTTCAATTTTCGGGTTGGATTGCACTTCTACACAGGGTAAATAATTCATAAAGGTCTCTTATTTGGTTAGCACGTCAGTCACAAATATGTCACAAGTTAGTCATATGATGAAATGACTATGAGTTTCACACCCACTATTGATATTCCAGATCGCAACGGCCTGATTTGCGGGTTTCGTTTACACCCAACTCAAAAGGCACAAGCACTCGCTCTTTACGCTGCCAATCAACGCAGTGAGCTTCCGCTCGACCCGCATTGGTTACATTTTAATCTTGCCGATACCCGCGCAACCCATTGGTTGAATTCCTGCACACTCATACCCGAGGATGCACGCGAATTGTTGCTGGATAGCGATGCCCATATTCGCAGTGAAAATTTCGACAATAGCTTAGCACTGATCATCGGCGATTTATTTCATCATTTTAAAGACGACCCAGAAGACCTCGGTGTTTTGCGTTTGTATCTTGATAATGATCGCTTAATCACTGGCCGTGGCCACCCGCTTAAATCCGTTGATCGCCTGCGCCATGAATTATTTGAAGGTATGGTGATTGGCAACTCGCTCGATTTATTTGCCCGCCTAATTTACGACATTGGCGATTCCATGCACATGGTTATAAAAAATCTTAACGACCATGTGGATGATGCCGAAGATCAAATTTTAGCAGGGCAGCTACACAATCAAGGCAGTGAGTTGGGGCGAATTCGCCGTTTACTCGCGCGCTTGCGTCGCCACTTGAGCGCCAATCGCCAAGCCATGCAACACGCATTGCCGCACATTGCACGCTGGAGCCAACACGATATTTCCGAGCTGCGCCAAGCGGTAGAACACATGGAATCCACCATTCAAGATTTGGAGTTAGTGCAAGAGCGCACGCGCTTACTACAAGAAGAAATTGCGGGGCGCATGGGCGAAGCCACTAACCGCAACCTATATGTACTCTCGATGGTGACGGTCATTTTACTGCCCATTAATTTAATTACCGGTATTTTTGGCATGAACACTGGTGGCTTGCCGTGGGGCGAAGACGACCCTTCAGGTTTTTGGTGGGTGATCTTTTTTATGATTATCGCGGTTATCACCTCGCTGACTATTTTGCATCGCAAACGCATTCTTTAAAGCCGTTTATTTTTTGTTCGATTTGATTCCGCGCAATATCGCTTAGCTTGATTGGGTCGCAAAAATCACAATTACTCACACCCCTCGCCAGACAAATCCCCGCAAAACCCACTACACTCTCTATTAGGGATCTATTACGAGATCCATTACGAGATGGTAAATCTCCCCATTATTCTTGAATTATTCTTCAATCCCCAAGCGCATCCCAGCGATGCTAAAGAGCCTAGATGTCACACGATAACCCCTATAAAACCGCCCCCGATCACAGCAACTATAAAACCATTGACGCCATAATTGCTCCAAACGGGCAGCTCAATATTTTATCCAAAGTTGAAGTCGCAAAACTATTGGATTCCAGCCAAAGCGGCCTTTACAAATTATTCCGCAACTGTTCACTCGCGGTACTGAATACCGGTAACGATTTGGATGACGGCAAAGAATTATTAGAGCGCTACAGCGATTTTGATATCAGCATTGTGCAGCAAGAGCGCGGCATTAAACTCGCGGTAAAAAATGCACCGGCCAATGCGTTTGTCGATGGGAAAATGATTAAAGGTATTAGCGAACACTTGTTCACCGTGTTGCGCGATGTGATTTACAACAACGACGCCATCTGCGACAACCCCAACTTCGACACCCAAACTACTGAAGGCCTTACCGATGCCGTCTTCCACATGCTGCGCAACGCCAATTTGCTGCATGCCGGCTTAGACCCCAACCTTGTCGTCTGCTGGGGCGGCCACTCCATTAGCCGTGGCGAATACGACTACACCAAAGAAGTAGGCTATCAACTCGGTCTGCGCAATTTGGATATCTGCACCGGCTGCGGCCCGGGCGCCATGAAAGGCCCCATGAAAGGCGCGACTATCGGCCACGCTAAACAGCGCACGCCGAACGGGCGTTACATTGGTATTACCGAACCGGGAATTATTGCGGCAGAGGCGCCCAACCCTATCGTTAACCAACTCAGTATCATGCCCGATATTGAAAAACGCCTAGAAGCTTTTGTGCGCCTTGGCCACGGCATTATTGTGTTCCCCGGCGGTGCAGGAACCACAGAGGAAATTCTCTATATTCTGGGCATTTTGTTGCACCCCGAAAATAAAGATATCCCCTTCCCACTCGTCTTCACTGGCCCTGCCAGCTCGGCAGAATACTTTGTCCGTATCGATAAATTTATTGGTGATACTTTGGGTGCAGAAGCCCAAGCGCTCTACAAAATTATCGTCAACGACCCAGATGCAGTCGCCCGTGAAATGGTGGAAGGCATTAAAAAAGTGCGCGAATTCCGCAAGGTCAGCGATGACGCCTACTACTTCAATTGGCAGATGCGCATCAGCCCTGACCTACAACACCCGTTTATCCCTACGCACGACAATATGCGCAATCTTGAGCTGCATAAAAATCAGCCCAGCCATTTACTCGCTGCCAACCTACGCCGCGCCTTCTCGGGAATTGTGGCAGGTAACGTGAAAGAGGATGGGATACGCACCATTGAGGAGTTCGGCCACTTTGAGCTGCACGGCGATGCCGAAATCATGCATCCGGTTGACGAGCTATTGGAGTCCTTCGCAAACCAAAACCGCATGAAACTACCGGGGCGCGAATATAAACCCTGTTACAAAGTCATCAAATGATCTATAGGGCGGATGTCTGCAGCCTTTTGTAGTCAATTTCCTACAAGAAATAGCGCTTTTAGCGACTATAAGTAAGCCGCCATTCTCTAGATAATGGCAATCATCAGGAAGTAGACAGTGAGTAAAGTGGCCAGGCAAGGTCAACGGAGGCGTCCCCTTAAAGGAGAAAATCAGGAAGATTCAGGAAAGGCCAGGAAAGGATTGACGAGGGATGCACGGCGAAAGGAATAAACCCAAGGGGTAAACACGGACTGGGACGGAACGTACACTGACTACTACAGAGTTTAAGGACAATATCTGCACAAGGCCGCGAAAGCGGCCTTTTTTATGGGCAAATGGTCAAGAATGTGCAGCCAGCAAATAATCAATCACCTTATGCAATCCCGCTGTTAACGCCCGAATCGACCCTTCCATATCCCATTCGTCATCGCCAATTTTCACCATATTTGAAATACTGCGCACCTCTAAAAACTTTTGCTGCTCCGCCAAACACACCTGAAAGAAAGCCGCGCCCTCCATATTTTCTATATCGATACCATCAGTACAAACAAAAGGCGCCATAGCCGCATTCATGGAATTACTTTTAGCGATGGGCAAAATGGATTGCGCGGGTCGATGCGGGCACACATATTCCTTAGCGATAGTAAAATCCATATCCAAGTTTAAATCTGCCAGATGCGCAAAACCGCTAGGTGTAAAAAAGCCCAAGTCAGATTCGCATTCGCTACTGACCAAAACCACATCACCTACCGCAAACGTGGAATGAGCATAAACACCTGCAATCCCCGCCATAATTAACCAATCAGGCTGATGCTTCGCAATAATCTTAGTAGTGCTATAAGCCGCTGCTGATAAACCTACACCTCCTATTTCAACTATGACCTGTTCAGTAGCCGCGCGAGGATGCGAAAAGAACTTCGCCTCAGTCGATGTTGGAAACACCACCACTATTTTCATAATCTTTGTAATCTCTTAATCAACAACATTCAAAGCAAAAAACAAATAGTCAACTTAACCATAAAGCTAAGCACGCTTTTCAACCGTTTATTTGCACTCAATAGTAAAGACTGTGTTTTAAAAATAAGACGCTTCTTTACAAGAAGGTTATACGTAAGCGAGCGCGCATCGGCTAAAATGCCGGACTTTCTACATCAAGTCACCATATTAACAATTCACAGCTACCCAGAGGCCAACAATGATTACGCATGAGCCAAATCCCCTTTACGTCGCCAGCCCACAACGCTACGAAACCATGAAGTACAAGCGTTGCGGCAGAAGCGGCGTGCAACTATCGCGTTTATCACTGGGCTTGTGGCAAAACTTTGGCGCAGTAGATTCCGTTTCCAATGCGCGCGCTATGTTACGTAAAGCGTTTGATTTAGGTATTAACCATTTTGACTTGGCCAACAACTACGGTCCTAATTTTGGCTCCGCCGAAAGCACTTACGGCACAATTCACAAACAAGATTTTGCGCACTATCGCGATGAATTATTTATCAGCAGCAAAGCCGGCTACGATATGTGGCCCGGCCCTTACGGCATTGGCGGCTCACGCAAATATTTAGTAGCAAGTTGCGATCAAAGTTTAAAACGCACCGGTTTGGAATATTTTGATGTGTTCTATCATCACTGTATGGATGCCGAAACACCGCTTGAAGAAACCATGCAAGCCTTGGATTACATTGTTCGCTCTGGCCGCGCACTCTATGTAGGTCTTTCAAATTACCAACCAGAGCAAACCAAACAAGCCATAGCGATTTTAAAATCACTCGGCACACCATTATTAATTCACCAACCACGTTACAACATGTTTGACCGTTGGATTGAAGATGGTTTGACGGATGTGCTGAAAGAAGAAGGCGTTGGCTCAATTGTGTTCTCACCTTTAGCGCAAGGCGTACTGACCAACAAATATTTAAATGGAATTCCAGCAGGTTCACGTGCCTCTCGCGCAGATCAAATTTATCTTGGCGATAGTGACATCACTCCAGAGAAAATTAAAAAAGTACAAGCGTTAAATACAATCGCCGAAGCGCGCGGCCAATCATTAGCGCAAATGGCTATTGCTTGGACATTGCACAACGATGCCGTAACTACCTGCTTGATTGGCGCAAGCCGCCCCTCGCAAATTGAAGACTCTGTTGCAGCACTCACCAACCTTGAATTTAGCGCAGACGATATCGCGAAGATTGATGCGATTATTCGTTAAAACAAGAAGTGCGTTAACAGTTAAGTACAAGAAAATAAAAAAGGGGTTAGCTGGCAGCAGCTAACCCCTTTTTTTTCGCTTGTGTTTTATTGACTATGATTTTTTGTCTAGCTTATCGAAGCCGTCAATGTCATCTCTCATCCACTGAGTGCGCTTTATAAAATCAGGGTCAAGTGAGTTACGCAGACTATGATATTTTTCCATATTGCCTTTTATATGATAGAGTTTTGCTAGCGTCCAATAGCCTACATTTTTGTCGAATTTTTTATCATCAGCCTTTGAAGC
This sequence comes from Cellvibrio sp., assembly GCA_035389145.1. Taxonomy (GTDB): domain Bacteria; phylum Pseudomonadota; class Gammaproteobacteria; order Pseudomonadales; family Cellvibrionaceae; genus Cellvibrio. Next base: position 585 of record DAOORH010000213.1, on the reverse strand, counting down.
TAAGAAGTTTTCAGCGCGAGTAATTGCTTCATCTATTCGCACACCAGCCCAAGCACAAGTGCCCGCAAAATAAAGGATTGAACTTTCGACTAAGCTTGCATTCTGTGTCGTTTTAGGTAGCTTTGAAACGGCATCAAAAGCTGCTATAGCAGGTTCAAGCTTTTTCTGAGAGAAAAATTCAAGTGCTGCAGCGTGCAAGGCTTCCACTGAATTTGGATAAGTGACCATTAAAAACTGTGCTTGCGCTAACTGCTTATCCTTTTCTCCTTTTTGTTGATACAACTTTAATTGTAAAATATCTGCATCTAAGGGCGATATAGCGCGAATATTTGCGAGCAGTTTCTCAGCCTTATCAATACCGCCACCTACAATAGTTGGGGCCCCAATATAGAACCAAAACAACCCACGATAAGCTTCAATATTTTTAGGATTAACATCTATTGATAGCTGAAGGTATTTATGCGAATTTGATGCATAAGATGGACCTTTAAAAATGTTAGACCTATTTTTTTTTGCGAACTCACCATAAACAGCCCCCAACCAATAATATTCATCTGAACTATTAGGATCTAGACCAACAGATTG
>DAOORH010000212.1:0-6095 GCA_035389145.1 Cellvibrio sp. | reverse complement strand
TGTTATTGTGAAATAAATATTGAAGCTTTCCATTTAGCAGCCAATAGGGATCAAGCTCTATAAAATTTGTACCCAAGATCATCTTTCTTTCAGCCGCATAGTTTGCTGAAAAATTTAGATTCCAAGGTTGACGCTCATAATTAACAATAAATGATGCAATAGTGTCCGCTTGACGAAAGGCCGTTTCAGGCAATTTATTAAATACGCTATATTGTGAACGCACTTGCCAGTTTGAATTGATCTGTGCCACGTACTCAAACTCTACCCCTCGTGAGCGCTGCGAATCTTTTGCATTCACATACATACGCGTTATACCGTCTTTATCAAAGCCCTGAACAATACTGTCTTCAACCAAGTTATCGAAAGCCGTTATTGTTAGGTTGTTTTTTTTCCAATTTCCCATCCACACCAATTCCCAAGTCGCAATTATTTCAGGATTGAGATCTGGGTTACCCACTAAATCGCTGTTACTAGTAAGTGTTAAATCACCAATACCGGGGGCACGAAACGCCTTGCCATAAAGTAATTTTACGGTTTGGAAATCTGACACTTGGTGCGTCAATCCCAATCGCGGATTAAAGGCCGCTCCAATCTTCGAATAATAGTCATAACGCGCACCGAGTGTGAGCTCCGTATTCTTTCCAAAGCTATTTTGGTTTTGTACATAGAGCCCAACAACATCGCGCTGATAATCTTCAGTGATTAATAGTTTGCTAATACCAATATTTAAATTAACCGCTTCACTGTCAATATGCCGATTTTCCAGACCGAACTGCACGCTGTGCGTATCATTGATCAGCCAATTATTGTGCAGATTAAATTCATATGCTGCCTCTTTAAAAGTGGCATCTACAGAGGGAGGAATAAGCGGTAGTTGGAGATAGCTGGAGCGCTGATGATAACGAAGGCTGTAATCCGTCCTAATATCCGCAGCCCAATCTAAGATCTGCTGAAAATGAATGCTGGTATCACTTACTTCACTTTCGTTAAATTCATTTGACGTTTTTTCAGACAGGTAAAAATCCTGCGCATTGCGCTTAAAATAGGTGGCACTTAGCTGACTTTTTTGATTGCCCAGTTTTACATCGAGATCATAGCCATCAATAGGATCACGGGTTTGGTAAGGGTTGCGCGTGTCTGCATGTTCAATCACATAGGCTTGACCGCGATCATTATAGGCATTGCCAAAAAAATCCAGATTCCACTCACCCAACTGTGCTGTTTTAAATAACTGAGCCTGGGTTCGGTTGTTACTACCGGCGAGCAGGGAAAGCATATCTTTATTTTTTATAGTGGTGATATTAATAACACCAAGAAATGCATTTGAACCATATATAGCAGAACCAGGCCCACGAATAACTTCAACCTTCTCGAAATTTTTAAGCGCGATCATATGCACACTACCAGCAGCAAACTCGGCGTTAATGCGCTTTCCATCAATTAAAATTAATACTTCACGACTCGATGTCCCGCTGCGACCACCACGTGAACTGTGATAATACTCACCACCACTATCAGCTTGGCGAAATGCCTGAAATCCAGGTACAAAATTCAACAGATCATCAAGATAATCAATGCCCATCGCGTTTATTTGAGCATGAGTAAATACGGTAACTGATGAGGGAACTGTGCGGAGATTTTTCTCGGTCAAGGTAGAGGATACAACCTGAATCTGCATTAAGTCTTCAAGCGAAAGAGCTAACAAATCATCCGCGTGTGATGCAGTACATCCCAACGAAGATGATATCAGCACAAAACCACTTAAGAGCAATTTAGAATAATGCATGGTGGATTATGAACTCAGCTATTGGCTCCCTGCCTCATTGAATAATGACTAACACCAGTCATCGAAATATTTTTGTCACGTCACTTAAACAACTTTACTCTCAATTAGCAACTCAACACCAGTGCGCGCTTGCACCCAAGCTTCAAAGCTGGGCGCAGGCAGAGGCTTAGAAAAATAATAACCTTGCATTAGCTGGCAGCCGCGCGCGGTCAGTACATCTAACTCCGCTTGAGTTTCCACACCTTCAGCAATCGTTTCTTTACCAAGTGAATGTGCGAGCGAAATAATGGATTCAACAATGGCCAAAGACGCTTGTTCAGCCAACATTTCGCGCACAAACGATTGATCGATTTTCAAAACGTTTACCGGTAAACGGCGCAAATAATTCAAGCTGGAAAAGCCGGTGCCAAAATCGTCGATGGCGATGCGGAAACCTAACTCGCGCAAATATTTTAAGGTCTCAATGGAAGACTCCATATCGTGCATTAAAATACTTTCAGTCAGCTCCAATTCCAGCGAACTTGCAAGAGCACCCTCTTCTTTCAAAATGGTTTTAATACGCTCCACAAAATCATCTTTACGGAACTGCACCGCTGAAATATTTACGCTCACCACCAAATTGGGTAAGCCTTGTTTGCGCCATGCAGTCACTTGGCGCGCAGCTTCGGCGAACACCCACTCGCCCAATGGAATAATTAAACCCGTTTCTTCTGCGAGAGGAATAAAATCTGCGGGTGACACCAAGCCGCGCTCGGGGTGGCGCCAACGCACCAAAGCTTCTGCACCCCACAAATTGCCGCTAACCGCAAACAGTTGTGGCTGGTAATGTAACTCAAAGCCACCTTGATCCAAGGCCAAACGCAAATCGCTTTCAAGTTTTAAACGATCCAGTGTGCGCGAGTTAAGCAGCGGTGTATAAAATTGATAATTGTTACGACCTTTTTCTTTGGCGAGATACATAGCCGCATCGGCATTTTTAATGAGCGAATTTACGCTATCGCCATCCTCGGGAAATATGGCTATACCGATACTGGGCGTGATATGTAAACTAATCCCACCTACACTGTAAGGGTGCTGCAACACATCGCGCAGTTTAATGGTGAGATCGGCAAGATTGGCTTCATCTTTTACTTTGGGAAAGAGCACCACAAATTCATCGCCACCCAAACGCGATACCGTATCACCGGTGCGCACTGTTGAACTTAAACGTTTGGCAGCTTCTTTTAATAATTGATCGCCCACACTGTGTCCGAGTGAATCATTTACATTTTTAAAACGATCGAGATCAATAAATAACACACCTACTTTTTCTCCTTGACGAGTTGCGGTATTGATCGCCATTTCCAAACGGTCATTGAGTAAAACTCGATTGGGCAAGCCGGTTAAATTATCGTGATGGGCAAGAAAATCAATTTGTGCGCGCGAATTTTTATACTCGGTAATATCATTGAAAATTGCAATATAATTTTCTGGCTCGCCCTGACCATTAGACACCAAGCTGACGGAATACCACGAAGGAAATATTTCGCCATTTTTTCGCTGATTTGATAGCTCGCCCTGCCAATGACCTTGCTCTTTTAGTACCGACACCAAATTACGAAAGAAGCTATGAGTATTAAGTTTCGCTCCTACAGATTTGGTATCTACACCCACCACTTCTGCTTCGCTAAAGCCCATGATGGTTTGGTAGGCGCGATTGACTGAAATAATATTCAAGTCACCGTCAGTAATCATAATGGCTTCGTTGGAGCCTTCGAATACCTTGGCCCACAAACGCAATTGAGTATCTTGCTGTTTACGCTGGGTTATTTCACGCACCACCATGAGGACTTCTTCGCGGTCACGCGGCAAAACCCTTGCCTCCCAAAAACGCACCTGCTCGACATCTTGCGACCATTGAAACTCAATAAGTTGCATTTCACGACTAGCCAGAACTGTATTAATTGTACTGCTAACCGATTGATATATACCTTGCGGCAAATAACCGAACGCTTGACCTTCCTCTTGCGTAATCCATTCACCCATGTCGTAAACATAGGAGCCTACTTGCATATCTAACACTTTGCCATCGCGCTGAACACGCATAATAATATCGGGAATGGCAGAGAGCAGTGCACGGGTTTTACTTTCGCTCACACTCAAATCCACAAAAGCATTACTCGCGCGCAAAATATATTGGATGCGATAGGGCAATGTGCCCCAACTTACGGGTTTGGTAATAAAATCGGTGGCGCCACTTTGATAGGCCAAGCTAATAGATTCCACGTCATCCAAGCCCGTTACCATCGCAATGGGTAAATCGCGCCCGCGCGGATGCTGCAAAAATTCTGCACACAGCGTGAAGCCATCACCATCAGGCAGGAGTACATCCAGCAAAATAATACTTAACTTTTCTTGCTCAAAAATACTACGCGCGGCGGCGCAATTTGCCGCAGTGAGTACAGTGAGGCCCGCTTGCTCTAGCGTTGTTGCCATCATCAGACGCGCGGCTTCGTCATCGTCAACAACCAATACTACGGCCGGCTTTGCACTTAGCCTATCCATGTGCAGCCTCCTCGGTTTTTATATCCAGCAAGGCTACTGCAACTGAGCTGTAAAGCCGTTTGATATCAGCCACCAAAACAACGCTCGACGCCAAATCACCTTCGCGACCTTTTATTTCTAGCTCGCGACATAAATTAGTTAAATCAGTAATGCCCAAGTTGGCAGAGCTATTTTTTAAACTGTGCGCAACTTTATAGAGACTGTTAGTATCTTGCTGCGCCACTGCCTGTTCCATATCCAACAATAATTGCGGGCTGGAATCGATATAGAGATCAATAATGCGCACCAACAAACCCACTTTTAAGTTTTTTAATTGCGTTAATACTTTTTGATCTATTTTGACATTTACTGGTGCGCTATTGGATGACCGAGTAGCGTGATCTTCTTGATCATCTTGCTCACGCAGCGGAAGCCATTGCGATAAAACTTTGTGCAACTGTTCTATGGTGAAAGGCTTGCTTAAATAATCATCCATACCCTTGGCGAGACAATTTTCTCTATCACCCATAATCGCGTTCGCAGTTAAGGCAATAATCGGTAATTTAGGCAGCGCCAAACTCATTTCGCGGTTGCGTATTGTGTGTGTGGCTTCAAAACCATCCATTATCGGCATATGGCAATCCATTAACACCAAATCAAACGATTCATCTTCAATCAGCTTGGTAGCATCTAAACCATTACCCGCAATTTTTGCGCACAGCCCTATGCGTTGCAGCATCGCCATGGCCACTTCTTGATTCACTAAATTATCTTCTGCCAATAAAATTCTGCCTTTAAGTTTAGGCAACCAGTTTTCGCCAAGTACCTGCTCGGGCACGGCGGGCGTTAACCCGCCTTTATGATTTCTGACCATCTCTCCCGCGAGAATTCTAGCGATAAGATTGTGCAACTCTGATTGCCGTACAGGCTTTAACAAGTAGGTAGTTCGAGCGGCAATCTCTGGGCTTGCTGCCATGCCGGCTGAGCTCAAAACCACAATAGACATTTCAGTCAAACGTGGATCTAAATGAACGGCCTCAATTAATGCGCCGCCATCCATATCGGGCATCATCCAATCGGTTAATAGAAGTTGGAACGGTTGCTCAGCCGCCGCCGCTTGCTGCATAAGAGCCAAAGCCTGAGGAGCCGACTCTGCTAATACTGGATGCGCGCCCCAAGAAGTTAGCCAATAGTCCAAAATTTCAAGATTAGTTTTGTTGTCATCCACCACTAAAATGCGAATATTTTCAAAGCCAGATGCCAACTGGTAATTACGTAAATCAGCTACCTTGGGCAGAGTAAGCGAGAAGTGGAAATAGGAGCCCTGACCAAAAGTGCTCTCAATTAAAATTTCCCCCCCCATGAGTTTGATTAAGCGCTGCGAAATAGCCAAACCCAAACCTGTGCCACCGTATTTGCGGGTCATAGAGGTGTCCGCTTGGGTAAAGGCATTAAATAATTTTGCCTTCTGCTCAGCGGTAATACCTATGCCAGTATCACGCACGGAAAAGTGCAAACACACCCGATCCTCCGTTTCATCGAAACGCTCAACCGAAAGCATCACCTCTCCGTCTGCGGTAAATTTAATAGCGTTACTTAAGAGATTAGTCAGTACTTGCGCTAAACGTGAGGAGTCACCCTCTACGGATAATGGCGGTATGGGTGTGCTGCACAAAAGCTCTAAACCTTTACCTTGCGCTATGGGCGCATAGCGCTCGGCCAAATCTTCCAACAGACCATTTAACTGAAAGGGACGTGGTTCAAGCTCTAAACGACCCGCTTCAAT
>DAOORH010000211.1:0-6100 GCA_035389145.1 Cellvibrio sp. | reverse complement strand
AGTGGTTATTGGTATCCACTGCGCGCTATAGATAAAGCGGCTTCAATCACACAAGGCAAAGCCATAAGGCTAGATACCTTCATGAGTGGCAGCCGCTTTGAAGACGTTGTGCAATTGTATGTGTTCGACAAAAAACTACGTTTGTTAGCGTTGGATGCTCTAGAGCGAATCGAAATGGCGGTGCGAGTGGATGTTGCCTATTTGTTGGGGAAGCGCGACCCTTTGGCGTACAAAAACACGAGTTGTTTACACGGCAATTTTGCTAAAAAAATTATCACTCATGGGGCTGATGCAGGAAAAACGCAACACCAACTTTGGCTAAACAAATACAACGCATTATTACAGCGAGCGCGAAAAGAAGCGTTTGTTCATCACCATATTCAACAATACGGCGACTTGCCCATTTGGGTTGCCATAGAAGTGTGGGACTTTGGCCAGTTATCTAAACTGTTTGCGGGTATGACTTTCGCAGATCAGCAACACATTGCCGGCATATATGGCGCACCAACAGGCATAGCCTTTGCGCAATGGTTACGCAGCTTAAACTTTATTCGCAATGTGTCGGCACATCACAGCCGGTTATGGAATATCAGTGTGCCAGAGCTATCTCCTGTTCCCAGCACTTGGCCAGGCACACTGAACAATACCAAGCCATTTTTCTATTTTTGTATTATGCGGCAATTGCTTGGCGTGATTTGCCCTAACTCCCTGTGGCACCAACGCCTTAAAGATTTATTGCTCAATGAGTTCCCCAAAAGCGAAAACAACCTGTTTGCTTTATCGGATTTTGGCTTATTTGACGGGTGGAATGAATGGAGTTTATGGCAGCAGAAATGAAAACCGACGCGTACACATTGTGCAGAGGCGCCGGTCATATTGCGAACTAGGTTAGCTACTTGCCGTACCATAATCAAGCGACAAATGGTTTTTGTGTGATAAAAAGGGATTGTTTGAGGAGCCTACAGACTCCACTAGCGAGTTTGTGGAGTCCAAAACCGAAAATAGACTCCACAAATAAGTTTGAGGAGTTTACAGACTCCACAAAATCTTATTTCATCGCTAACCTTATTGGGCAGCGCTACAAAATATAACTAATTGTTAAATAAAGACTTTCTTATTTCATCGCTAATCGATGTGCGTGTAAATTGAACAAAATAGGACCTAATGGATGAAGTTCACCGAAGCCCAGCTAGAAACCGCCATCATCGGCCTGCTCAAAGAGCAAGGTTATCCCCATGTGTTGGGCGCGAGCATTACCCGCAGCACTAGCGATGTACTCATTAAAGATGACCTGCGCGCATTTTTAGCCAAGCACTACGCGGCTGAAGGGATTACGCCAAATGAAATTAACGGCATCATCCGTCTGCTTGAATTGCTACCCGCCAGCGACCTTTACGACAGCAACAAAACCTTTTGCAAATGGTTGAGTGATGGCTTTTTGTTGAAGCGAGAGGATGCCAAAAAGAAAGACATTTACATTCAACTCATCGACTACAGCGATTTAGCGCAAATGCGTCACCCTAGCCCTCACCCCGACCCTCTCCCAGAGGGAGAGGGAGTTAAGGAGGTCTCCGCCGAATATCGCGCTCTAATAAAGCCCCCTCTCCCTCTGGGAGAGGGCTGGGGTGAGGGAAGCGATGGCACAAACAACATCTACAAAATCGTCAACCAATTAGAAATTGAAGGCTATGTTGCCGACGGTTCCGAAAAGCGCATTCCCGATGGCATTTTGTACATTAACGGTTTGCCGCTGGTGGTGTTTGAATTTAAAAGCGCAATCCGTGAAGAAGCCACTATTCACGAAGCCTTTGTACAACTGACTACACGCTACCGCCGCGCTATTCCGCAACTCTTTGTGTTCAATGCGCTTTGTATAATTAGCGATGGTGTGAACAACAAAATGGGTAACCTGTTTGCGCCCTACGATTTCTTTTACGGCTGGCGAAAAATTAGCGGTGAGGAAACTGCTGAGAAAAACGGAATCGATTCACTCCATACCTTGTTGCAAGGTCTGTTCGATAAGCGCCGTCTACGCGAAGTGATTCGCCATTTTATTTTCTTCCCCGACAAAACTCATCGCGAAGATAAAATTGCGTGCCGTTACCCGCAATATTACGCGGCCACCAAACTCTACGAGAACATCAAGCTCCACCAGAAAAAGCCAGACGGCAGCGGCGGTGATGGAAAAGGCGGAACTTACTTTGGGGCAACCGGTTGCGGCAAAAGCTACACCATGCAATTTCTAGCGCGCCTGCTCATGAAAAGCGTGGATTTTGAAAGCCCCACGATTGTGATCATTACAGACCGCACCGATTTAGACGATCAACTCAGCAAACAATTTACCAACGCCAAAACCTACATTGGCGATCAAATTGTCGAGAGCGTAGAAAGTCGCACCGATTTGCGCGCAAAACTCCAAGGCCGCAAAAGTGGCGGCGTATTTCTAACCACCATTCATAAATTTACTGAAGATGCCGAGTTGCTCACCGATCGCTGCAATGTAATTTGCATAAGCGATGAAGCGCACCGCAGCCAAATCAACCTCGATCAAAAAATTAAAATTATCGAAGATGGCCCCAATAAAGGAGTGAGGAAAACCTACGGCTTCGCCAAATACCTTCACGACTCTTTACCCAATGCAACCTATGTAGGTTTTACCGGCACGCCCATAGATGCCACCATGGATGTATTTGGGGGTGTGTTGGATTCCTACACCATGGCGGAATCGGTCAACGATGAAATTACGGTGCGCATTGTGTACGAAGGCCGCGCCGCCAAAGTGATTTTAGAAAACCAAAAGCTCAAAGAAATCGAAGACTATTACAACCAATGTGCGGATGACGGCACCAGCGAATACCAAATCGAAGACAGCAAAAAAGCAATGGCCAACATGAGCGAAATACTGGGCGACCCAGAGCGTTTGCAAACCTTGGCGGCTGATTTTGTGCATCATTACGAATCGCGAATCGATGAAGGCTCAACAGTCGCCGGTAAAGCCATGTTTGTGTGTAGCTCACGCCAAATCGCCTACCAGTTCTACCAATATGTAAAAGCCATTCGCCCGCAATGGTTTGAAATTTTAGAATGCGCGCAAGGCGAAGAATTAACAGACGCAGAACGCAAAAAATTAAAACCCAGTGCGCGCATCAATATGGTGATGACACGCGGTAAAGACGACGCAAAAGAATTATGGGATTTACTCGGCAGTAAAGACTACCGCAGTGAGTTAGATCGCCAATTCAAAGAGGAAAAGTCCAATTTCAAAATTGCGATTGTCGTGGATATGTGGCTCACGGGTTTTGACGTGCCGTTTTTGGATACCATGTACATCGATAAACCACTGGCGCGCCACAACCTCATTCAAACCATCTCCCGCGTAAACCGCAAGTTTGAAAGTAAGAGCAAAGGCTTGGTGGTGGATTACGTCGGCATTAAAAAGCAAATGAATTTGGCGCTGGCGAAATATTCCAAAAAAGATGAAACCAATTTTGAAGATATAGCGCTCTCAGTAGTTGAAGTAAAAAATCACTTGGATTTATTGCAGCGTATGTTCTACAAGTTTGACGCCAAGCCCTATTTTTCTGGCAACCCGCTGCAACAACTCAGCTGTTTAAATTTAGCCGCTGAATACGCCATGAGTACTGAGAAAACTGAAAAGCGGTTTATGGATTTAGCCAAGCGCATGAAGGCCGCTTACGATGTGTGTTGCGGCAGTGAGAGCATCAACCAAAGCGAGCGCGACCATATCCACTTCTATTTGGCTATTCGCTCCATCATCTACAAACTCACCAAAGGCGAAGCGCCAGACACAGCACAAATGAACGCCAAAGTGCGCGACATGATTGCGGAAGCGCTAAAAAGCGATGGTGTAGAAGAAATCTTTAAATTGGGCGATAGCGATCAATCAGCCATTGATATTTTCAATGATGATTACCTCGCCAAAATCGAAAAAATAAAGCTCCCCAACACCAAAATTAAATTGCTACAAAAGCTATTAGCGCAAGCTATCGGTGAATTGAAAAAAACCAACAAAATGCAAGGCATCAACTTCTCACAAAAATTTCAAGCGCTGGTGGATAAATACAATGAGCGCAAAGAAGATGATGTACTAGTAAGCAGTGTGCTTGATGATCTTGCCGAAGAAATTACCGGCAGGTTCTTTGATGATTTTGTAGATCTATACCACGACCTACGCGCCGAGTTCAGCGCCTTTGAAGGCATGGGCATCGACTTTGAAGAAAAAGCCTTTTACGACATTTTAAAATCACTCACGGTGAAGTATGACTTTACCTACCCCGATGACAAGCTCGTCGAGCTCGCTAAGGCCGTTAAAATCATCGTAGACGATAAGGCGCGATTTACCGATTGGAGCAAGCGCGAAGACATTAAAGCCAGCTTAAAAGTAGATTTAATTTTATTGCTCCACAAATACGGCTACCCACCAGTAGCTAACGACGATGCCTACAAGGATATTATTGAGCAGGCGGAAAACTTTAAGAAAAACAGAGTGGCGTAATACATAACAAGGAGCAAAGCCGTGAGCAATAATGGCAACGAGCGAGTGAAAACTTCTTTGAGTGAAGCAGCAAATTATGCGCGCGGATGGGTGTACGTAATTTCTAACAAAGCAATGCCAGGTTTTTCAAAGATTGGTTACACCATGAAAGATCCAGATTTGCGTGCTGTTGAACTCGGGCATACTGGCTCGCCTTTTCCGTATCAGGTGGAGTTTGATGTGTTAGTAACAGCTCCAAAAGTGCTAGAGCAATCCATTCATAAGGCGCTCAAAGAATTTCGTGCTGGTAGAGAGTGGTTCGAGATTTCCCCAGAGAAAGTTGCGGAATCTATATTGGATTTTTTAGCTTTGCATGAGAAGCCAACGTCTCATGAGGTCTTTTGTGTAAGAGATAATACGGCAATATATGTAAAAGCTGCTGCCAATAATTCTGATCGCCCTACCGGAAGCGGAGCTAGTATTACTTCTGACGCTTGTGTTTCTCAAATAAAGCAGACTATACCTAAGAGGCCGCACAATGATAGGCGGAAGCGAGATTTTGGATTATAACTATTGATGATTTCGAACTTGTCATTGAACTTGGTTGGAACTCATGAGGACACCTATATGCTCAAACGAGAAACCCTAAGAGAAAAGCTATCAAAATTAAATATATCGAGGGAAGCTATTAAATGCCTATTATCTTTGGAGCGAAACAGCTCTACTGGTGAGCATCATTCATCGCTAATTGAGAATTTGGAATCGCTTCCACCATCTACTTATAGCAATAGGATTAAATTTGGCATTGTCAACAATGCTAAAAGTAATACCTTGTTGCAAGAAGTACTCTGTTACTTCAGCAGGGTAAAAATTAAGATCAGAAGAAGAATTACCAGTACTCCCGAAAGTAGGGCGAAGCGTAAGCATGAACAAGATATTAGGCGCGAAGCCATTAAATTAAATCAGCAACCTTATTGGCTTGTGGAAATGAAGGCGGCTTATGCAGAAGGTCGTCAGCTACGCGATGAGCATGGAAGAAAAGTAAGTGATAGTGATGTTTGGAGTAAGTGGAGCCGCGTTGAATGGGAGGCGCAATTACAAAGAGTTGCACAACGACTCGAATGGCGATATGGAGCTGTACCTTTTTACGCTAAGCGCGCGGCAAAGGGCTCTGACTATTGGCGGAATTTGGCTAGCAGTTCGGTTTTTGCCTAAATTCTTGTGAGGTCGAGCTACAAAAGGTTGTATTTACTGTCTTAGGCGAAATTTTATCGAGATGGGACTGGTCCGAGTATTGTCCGGAATGGAGATAAATAAGAGCTAAAGGCAACAAATTTGAATCACTTGTGAGTACGGTTGTGAGTACGAAGATGATTTAAAAGCATCAGATCCCTGTTTTTAAAGGTTTTTGATGAATGGTTGGGGGACGACCACTGTACCAAACGCGAAGTAACAAGAAGGCCTGCAGAAATGCAGGCCTTTTTTTGTTTGCATTGCCGCCAGAATTTGTTTTTTCGTCTTAATTAGCCCTCGCTTGCTTAATTAGTCGGTAGAGCCTGTTAGAATTCGCACAAATCACGCTCTTAAGTAATTGCCATGCTCAAT
>DAOORH010000210.1:0-6166 GCA_035389145.1 Cellvibrio sp. | reverse complement strand
GTAGGAATTGCCGAGCGAGAGCGGGAACGCCTGCCCTGCTCGCGCTGGGAGCGAACTTTTTCAAGCCGCTGTTCAATCATAGTGATGCGACCGCGCAATAAACGGCGGTCAGTTTCTAACTGGGTTTCACCCGGGCCGCGCAAACCAATACCGCCCTTCTGACGCTCGAGGTGAGTCCAGCCGCGCACTAAGCGCGTGGACATATGGCGCAGCTGCGCCAGCTCAACTTGCAGTTTGCCTTCAAAGGTGCGCGCACGCTGGGCGAAAATATCCAGAATCAAACCGGTGCGATCGAGCACGCGGCATTGCAATTCTTTTTCGAGGTTGCGCTCTTGGCTGGGCGATAAGGTGTGATTAAAAATCACCACTTCAGCTTCATTGGCAGCCACAACCGCCTGCAACTCTTGCAGCTTGCCGGTGCCAATAAAAAATTTTGCGTTGGGGGAAATACTTTTGCCCGTAATAAAGGCCACGGGGTCGCCGCCAGCAGACAACACCAGCTCTTCAAATTCGCGGGGATCTTCTGGCTCTTGGCCATGAGATAAATTCAGGTGAACTAGCACCGCTAGTTCACCTGATTCAGGACGATCAAAAAACAATTAGCAGCCTCGTAGAGGGTTGATTACTCAGCCTGCTCGTCTTCTTCGCCATCAACACCATCTGCTTCGTTCAGCAGTGGTACGCGCACAGCGCGTGAAGGAACAACAGTGGAGATCGCATGCTTGTAAACCATTTGGCTTACAGTGTTTTTCAACAGCACGACAAACTGATCAAACGATTCAACCTGACCTTGTAACTTAATACCATTTACCAAGTAAATGGATACAGGTACACGTTCCTTTCTCAGAACGTTCAGGTAAGGGTCTTGTAAACTATGCCCTTTTGACATGTTTATTCTCCTAGGGAAGATAAAATTTACCCACCTTGTCCCCGCATCTTTTTGTAATTAGGGAGGGTGGACGGGGTTATGAAAAACGGACTACTGTTTTCAACTATCTATTATATGGTTGCGACCCCTATAAAATTCAAGGCGCAACGCACAATTTCTTCTTTCGATAGCGATTTTCCAGCATCGCTATCAGTATAGAGCCAATTTAAATCTGTGTTTGGATAATTTTGCCAGCCTCTCAGCCAGGTAAATTGGCGTTTAGCCAATTGACGCGTGGCGATAATACCGCGCTCAATCATCTCCTCATGGGATAGACGCCCTTCAATAAAATCCCACACTTGGCGATAACCTACGGCGCGAATCGCGGGTAAATCGGCATGTAAATCACCGCGATTATAAAGTGCTTGAACCTCTTCTACTAAACCTGCGGCGACCATCTTACCAAAACGCAATTCAATTCTTTCGTGCAATAGCGCGCGGTCACGCGGAGCAATAGCAATTTGCACCAGATTGAATCGCGCACTAAAAGGCTGCGCGGTATTTTTAGCCTGCTCGCGTCGCAGTTCACTCATGGTTTTGCCACTAGCGCGATACACTTCTAATGCGCGACTCAAACGTTGCGAGTGATTAGGGTGAATCTCTGCTGCAATCTCTGGATCAATTTCAACGAGTTGTTGATGTACAAATGGCCACCCGAATTGTTCTGCATCGCGCTCAATGTGTGCGCGAATCTCCGGATCAGCCTCTGGCATTTCTGCCAAGCCATCTAACAGAGCCTTGAAATACAGCATAGTTCCGCCCACGAGCAAGGGGATCTTGCCCTGCGCATGAATCGCCGCAATTTCACGCTCGGCATCGGCACAAAAATCTGCTGCGGAATAAGGTTCTGAAGGATCGCGAATATCAATTAACTTATGCGGCACAGCGGCCAATTCTTCTTTAGTGGGTTTAGCGGAGCCTATATCCATACCGCGGTACACCAGCGCCGAATCCACACTGATTAATTCCACAGGCAAATGCTGACGCAGGGCAATTGCCAAATCGGTTTTGCCCGATGCAGTAGGGCCCATTAAAAAAATAACTGTCGGGCGAGAATCCGCCATGCATAACCTCGGGCACTACGGCCTTAAAATTTTAACGGTGACGATAATAGCATTTGCGGTAAACTCCTACGCCTATAACATCAACATTTATCGGCGAGTGAACTTGTGTTCGATAACTTTATTTCACTATTATTTTTTGCCGCCGCCATGCAAGGCTTTTTACTAGCGGGCGTATTAGGGCTGCACAAACGCAATATTCAGGCGAATCATATTTTAGCCGTGTGGGTTGCGCTTTTATCAGTGGATTTGCTGGGGCAAATTTACTACGCGGAAAATCTTTTTAGGCAATATCCACAACTCATAGGCCTCACCAATTTCCTGCCACTCAGCTACGGCGGCTTTTTATTCTTGTATGTTCGCAGCCTCACCCAAGCCAAACCGCTCCGGTGGCATGACAGCTTACATTTTGTTGGCTTTTTTATCGGGGTACTCCTCAACCTACCGACGCTATTGCAAAACTCTGCAAGCAAATTGCAATTCGTTGAACAGATTATCGCCGAACAAGCGCCTTGGCATTTTGAAATTGTCGATTGGCTCATGCCCGTGTATGCCACCGCCTACGCAATTTTCAGCGGCATACTGCTGTGGCGCTACCGGCAATCTGCAGACAACAGTATGCCCCGCTTGAGATGGCTGCAAACTTTACTGATTATCAACATGATTATCTGGCTAGTAGTCTGGGTTTGCACTCTGGCACCCATAGCTCACATTGAAACCAACAACCAACTGACTTATCTTTTGGTGAGCCTGTTTATTTACATCATGGGCTATACAAGCCTGCGCCAGCCCGATATTTTTGCGGCGATAAAAGAGAACAGCATCAAGTACGGTGACAATCGCCTACCCGATGATTTGCGCGAACAAATTCTCGCCGCGCTTGAGCAACACATGCGCGAACATTCCCCTTGGCGTGCCAGCAGTTTTAGCCTCGCGCAATTAGCCGAAAAGACGGGCATTGCCAGCCACCATATTTCGCAGGTACTGAACGATCACCTCGGCCAATCCTTTAACGATTACTTGAATCAATTCCGTATCAATGCCGTTTGCCAGCGTTTACGTGAACCTCACTCGCAAAACTTGCTCGACCTCGCGCTCGAATGCGGTTTCTCTTCCAAATCCAGTTTCAATGCCATTTTTAAGAAACATACCAACCAAACCCCCTCGGAATACCGCAAACAGGTACAACACTAAGAGTTTGCACGTCCAATCTTAGAAAAGACGACGCTTAAGCAAGGCCTCCACAGCAAGATACGCACAGATTTGCGCTGCCAGCGCTCAGTGTTTTACTTGATAAGGACTTGCCTATGCCCAACCAAATACCCAGCGCCCGACACTATGCCTTCAAAGTTTTACTGCTGATTCTCGCCTTCGCGGTAACCGCCTATGCCTTGAGTATCCACTGGATTTATAGCGGCAGCGACAATAATCTAGTCGTTAAATTCCGCACCCTCAACCCAATTTTGGTTTACGCCCACTTTATTGGCGGTGGCCTCGCACTCAGCTTGGGCGCTGTCCAACTCTGGACCAAAAGACCCTCTCGCCTGCACCGCTGGTTGGGGCGAGCCTATTGCCTGTGCGTATTAGTAGGTGCGATTGGCGGCGGCTACCTCTCTTTCTACTCGCACCTTGGAGCCATCACCGGCTTAGGCTTTTTTATCGCCGATGTTTTATGGATTTACACCACTTTTATCGCCATACGTTTTGCCATGAATCGCCAATTTGATGCGCATCGCCGCTGGATTTTGCGCAGCTTTGCGCTCAGCTGCGCCGCTATCAGCTTGCGCATCCTACTGCCTTCGCTCTCGCTCGTGTTCAGCTTCGAAACCAGCTATGTCTTAGTCGCATGGCTCTGCTGGAGCATCAATCTCGTCATCATCGAAATTTATCTTTATGTCACGCTCACCCGCGCTAAAGCGCCAACCATTGGAAGCCTTGCCTCATGAAAAAATCCTGCCTTTATCTTGGCCTTTGCGGCCTTACTTTTTTTACCCAAACCGCTTTTGCCCAACCTCCTGAGGCCGAACTCGCACTCGGTATTGGCTTGGCGAGTTTTCAAGATCCTCAAAAAGGGCTCGACGCCAAACAAGTTGTGTTGCCCCTTGTGTCTTACCGAGGTGAACGCCTGAACTTTCAAGTGACGACACTGAGCTACAAGCTAGTGGAACTTGGGGACGTAGAAATTAATGCGCTGGTATCGGGCCGCATTCAAGGCTACGAAGCCATAGACAGCCCTTATCTTCGCGGCATGAAAACACGCTCAGATACTTTAGACGGTGGAATTAGTCTCGATTGGAATGGCTTTAGCCTGTCTTACAAGCACGATCTGTTTTCCAAATACAAAGGCGATGAAGTCGCACTCTCCTACAGCAAGGGATTCGATCTCGGTAAATTGCAACTCATGACTGGCGCAGGCGTGACCTGGCAGAGTGAAAAACTTAATCATTACTATTTTGGTGTGAATACGAGTGAAGCTCAAAACTTAGTTGTGCAGGGTAGCTTGTTCAATCGCACCCACTACCAAGTAGAAGCAGCCCTGGTACCCGAAGTGAATGCGCTGGCCATTTACTCCCTATCAAAATCATGGGCCTTAATCGGCGGAGCCGAGGTGGAATTCTTACCAGAGGAAATTACTGACAGCCCCATCATCGGCGAAAAAAATTCGTGGGGAGCGTTTATCGGTTTAGCACGTAATTTTTAAAATACCTTACTGCCCGCGCATAAACATTTTGTCGAGATCATCCAGCGATTGCAGCAGCCATGTCGGGCGGCCGTGATTGCATTGACCGCTGCGCTCGGTAGCCTCCATATCGCGCAGCAGTGCATTCATTTCAGGAATGGTTAATTTGCGATTAGCACGCACGGATGCGTGACAGGCCATGGTGCCGAGAATTTCGTTGATATGATGCTGAATGCGTTCGCTACTGCCGTGCTCGATTAAATCGGAAAGTACATCGCGCACTAGCTGCTCAACTTTGCCGCGATTTAACACCACCGGCACTTGGCGAATTAGCAATGTTTCTGGCCCAGCGCGCTGCAATTCGAAACCGAGATTTTTAAAAATCTCATAAAACTGTTCCGCGCAATCGGCCTCTTTTTGGCTAATAGCGATTGATTCAGGCACCAATAGCGGTTGCGTTTGAATTCCACCGCAGGCAAAAGATTCTTTCATGCGTTCGTAAGTTATACGTTCATGCGCTGCATGCATATCCACCACAATTAAACCCTGCGCATTTTCGGCAAGAATATAAATACCTTTTAGTTGCGCGATGGCGTAGCCGAGCGGTGGAATATTTTCGTCGCCGCTTTCCGGCAGCACAGCTGACGGTGAAAAACTAGGCGTTGCCTGATGCAAATCGCCGTAAGTTTTTAATTGCTCATTCACGCCAGACGGGCGCGAATACATATTTTGAGTTGCGAAGGGATAAGCTGATGAGCCCGAAAAACTTGGGACAGGCGCAGCACGCAGACCTAAAGTTTCTTGACCGCGAAACTCACCTGCTGCAACACCTTGTGGCGCCGCAGAAGCTTGCAAAAATTCATCGCCACTTTCTCCCTGTAAATTGTCACCTTGCGCATTTTTCGCTAAAGAACTTTCGGGCGTTACATTCGCAAGTGCGCGATGCAAACTCGAATAAATAAAATCGTGCACGCTGCGATTATCGCGAAAGCGTACTTCGTGTTTGGTGGGGTGAACGTTCACATCCACCGTTGAAGGGTCAACTTCCAAATACAAAACGAATGCAGGATGACGGCCGTGATACAACACATCTTGATAAGCTTGACGCACAGCGTGGCTCACCAACTTATCGCGAATGGAACGGCCATTCACATAAAAATGTTGTAAGTCAGCTTGGCTACGTGAAAAAGTTGGCAACGCAACCCAGCCCCACAAGCGCAAGCCATTGCGCTCCATTTCAATATGCACGGCGTTTTCCATAAACGCAGGGCCGCAAACTTGCGCAACGCGGCGCTCTTGCTCTAACTGCGAATCACCGGCACGCCAAGAATAAATAGCGCGACCGTTGTGGCGTAAATTAAAGGCGACATCGAAACGCGACAGCGCTAAACGTTTCACTACATCTTCAAGATGCGTATATTCTGTTTTTTCAGTGCGTAAAAATTTGCGGCGCGCAGGCGTGTTAAAAAATAAATCGCGCACCTCAACGGTAGTGCC
>DAOORH010000209.1:0-6175 GCA_035389145.1 Cellvibrio sp. | reverse complement strand
CAACACGCCATCTTTTTCAATCGCATCAGCAATTTGGTGCGGGCTGGTTAAAACGGCTTCACGTTTAAATACGCCGGTGCCATCCAAGCGCGCAAGCAATGTGGTTGATGCGGCGCTGCGGCTTTGGTCCAGCACCGCGTAAGGTGCGTGCGTGAGATCATAAGTTGCTCCGTAGCCAAACAGTAGCGCCTGCATTAGCGCGGGTGCAATCAGGATCACGCGGCTCGATGGCTCTTTAAATAATGCCAACAATTCCTTGCGGACGAGGAAGCCGATTTGCACTAGCGTGGCGATAAAGTTTTGCATTAATTAGTCCAGTTTCTTACGTAGCGTGCGATGCGCAGCGGCGATTAATACAATCGCGTAGAGAATTAAAATTCCGCAGTCGCGCAAAATCATCGGCCAGTTATCGCCAGCCAAAAAAAGTGTTTTGATTAATCCCATAAAATGGGTCGCTGGGAGTAATTGGCTGAAAATTTGGATTCCCACCGGCACATTGCGAAGATCAAACACAAAGCCGGATAACATCATCGCGGGCATAAAGCTGGCAATTAACGCCACTTGGCTTGCTTGAAACTGGTTGCGGGTTCTGCCGGAAATAAATAACCCTAACAAGAGCGACACCGCTAGATATAACAGCGATGCAACCAGAATTATCCAGAGTGAACCGCGCATAGGAACGTGAAATAAAAACTTAGCGGCGACCAAACAAAACACCAGATCTATCGCGCCGATTACAAGGTAGGGCGCCAGTTTGGCCAATACCAATTCAAGCGGTCGCACCGGTGTCACAAACAGCGATTCGAGCGTGCCGCGTTCCCACTCGCGGGCGATGAGGAGCGAGGTGAGGAATGCACCCACCAGCGTCATCACCAAGGCAATCAATCCGGGCACCAAATACCAGGTGCTGGTGGAGGCTTCGTTAAACCACATGCGCGGGACAACTTCCACACCGGCGATGCCGGTTTTGCCACCCGTGCGGTCGGCTTGGTGTAACGCCCAACTGCTGATGGCGCCAGCAACGTAGCCTTCCAGCGCCGCTGCCGTGCTGGAGTCGGCACCATTGAGGAGTAGTTGAATTTTCCCGTGACCTGCGGCGAGATTGCGGGAGAAATCTATCGGCACACGCACGATGGCGGAGACTTGATTGCCGCGCATCAGCTGCTCGGCTTCGCGCATATCCTTAGCCCACACCGGTGCCACATAGGGCGACCCTCGTAAACCGGCGACGACTTGCTGCGCCTGCGGTGAGTTATCTTCCATCACCACCGCTACGGGCGCGTTAGTGACATCAAATGATAAACCGTAGCCAAATAGCAGAATCAACACCACCGGCAGTAATAAACCGACCGCCAGGTTACTGCGGTCGCGCAACATCTGACGGGTTTCCTTGCGCACCAAGGCGATAAACCGACGTGTAAAACCGGTTGTACTCATGCAGCTGCCCCCGGTGTGATACGGGCAGCGCGCCCCTGTTCAACAATGGCGATAAATGCGCTGTTCATGTCACTCACATTGTTGCCGCCCGCTTGTTCGCGCACTTGCTGGGGTGTGCCGAGCGCGAGCATTTGTCCTGCATCCTGAATGGCGATGCGGTCGCAATATTCCGCTTCTTCCATAAAGTGAGTGGTGACGATGATGGTTACACCGCTCTTGGCGAGCGAGGTGATAGTGCGCCAAAAAGCGCGCCGTGCGAGCGGGTCGATGCCGCTGGTAGGTTCGTCTAGAAACAGGATATCCGGCTGATGCAGTAATCCGGCGGCCATTGCCAGTCGTTGCTTAAAACCGCCGGGTAAGTCACCGCTGCGTGCGCTTGGCTCCAGCGCGAACTGATCCATGATGGTTGCCACTCGCTCACGCAGATTCGCACCACGCAGGCCGTAGGCTCCGCCAAAAAATTCCAGATTTTCCAACACCGTGAGGTTGCTGTAGAGCGCGAATTTTTGCGCTACATAACCAATCCGCGCACGCGCCTGGGCACGCGCTGTGCGCAGGTTCATTCCTGCAACTTCGAGGTAGCCGCTGGTCGCGGGTAACAAACCGCATAACATGCGAAATGTCGTCGTCTTGCCAGCGCCATTAGGGCCGAGTAAACCAAAAATTTCGCCTCGACTGACTTCAAATGAGGTGCTGGCGACGGCGGTAAAGTCGCCAAATTTACGCACCAGATCGCGCACCACAATGACGGGCTTATCGCTGTCTTGATGGCGGGATTTTAGTTCGTGCGTTATTGATGTTGCTGTAGTTGTAGCCGCTGAGTTCTCGTCTTTTTTCCGCTGTTGGTGCAGCAGCATCATAAAGGCATCTTCGAGTTCTTCAGCACGCGACTGGCTTTTCGCACCATCCAAGAGTTTGTTTATAGCTTCATCGGTCGCTTGGGGTTGACGAATAAAACGCACGGCGCCGCCTCTGGGTACTGCGTCCACAATGAGTTCGTCTGCATCGATGAGCCGCGCTTGTAATTCCCGCGCAGGTTCGTCTGCTGCGGGTGCTACGGTAAAGGTCAAACCTTGGACCCGCTTGCGCAGTTCGTCCGGTTTTCCCTCTGCCAGCATTTGCCCCTCGTGCATCACAAATACTTGCGCGCAGCGTTCGGCTTCATCCATATAGGCGGTGCTAACGATCACGCTGAGATTTTCGTCGTCCACAAGTTGCTGCACGATCTTCCATAAATCGCGACGGGAAAGTGGATCAACCCCAACACTGGGCTCGTCGAGTAATAGCAGATCGGGTGAGCGCACCAGTGTGCAAGCCAACCCCAGTTTTTGTTTCATCCCGCCGGATAATTTGCCCGCCGGCCGCGCAGTAAAACGCGCGAGATCGGTCATTTCTAACAAGCGCGCATAACGCTCCTGACGTACTGCTTGCGGCACGCCGTGCAAATCGGCATAGAGATCCAGGTTTTCTTGCACGGTGAGATCTTCGTATAAACCAAAACGTTGGGGCATATAGCTGATGCGGTCTTGAATCGCTTGCGGATCTTTTTCTACATCAATGCCCAACACATGCAGGCTGCCCGCATCGGGTTTGAGTAACCCGGCGACCATCCGTAAGAAAGTGGTTTTGCCTGCGCCATCTGGCCCTACCAACGCAGTTAATTCACCGGCGCGCGCGGTTAAGGATATTTCATTAACCGCGGAGAATGGTTTGCCATTGGGGCCAACAAATATTTTGCGTAAACCCTTGGCGACAATCGTTGCATCGAACTCCTTCACTGAGTCGGGCTCGCTCATTGCGCCGCGCTCGTTGAGGATTTGGTCGTGGATTTCGCTTCAGATGCGAGTGTTACGGTGGCAGGTTGACCCAAACGCAGTGAATCATTTGGGTCATTAACCAGCACGCGAACTTCGTAGACAAGGCTAGTGCGCAGCTCTTCAGTTTGAACCGATTTGGGCGTGAACTCCGCAACTGAAGAGATGTAGCCAATTTTGCCCGCAATAGCTTGGTCAGGATGGCTGTCGGTCACCACTCGCGCCGTCATGCCCGGCTTGAGTTTGCCCAAATCCACTTCGCTAACATACACACGCACCCACTTGGGTTGCGTTAGGGCCAATGCAAATACGGCGCGTTGTGCAGTCGCCATATCACCCACTTCAACTAAACGCGCACGCACCACCGCGTCAGCGGGCGCTTTTAATTCACCCACGTCGATTTGATGTTGCAGAAGCGCAAGTTGCGCTTCTGAGGATTTCAATTGTGCCTCGGCCCCTGCGACATCTTCTGATCTTGAACCGGCCTCGGCCAAACGTAATGCATCACGTAATTCGTTGCGTTTTGCCGTGGCGATTTGCGCCGCGCTTTTGGCTTTATCCAGATCTTGGACGCTAATAACGCGTGAAGCTGCAAGACCTTGGAAACGTTTTAAATCTTGTTCTGCACGATCAGTATCAACCTGAGCGGCGGCCAAGCGGCTGCGCGCTTGCTCAATTTCTTGTGGGCGCGAACCGTTGCGTAAACGCAATAGATTTTGCTGCTGCACCTCAATCAGCGCGCGCGCCTGCTCAGCCTGCAATACCATAGTTTGCGTATCCAGCACCGCTACAACATCACCCGCTTTCACGTGATCTCCCTCTTCAACGCGCATTTCCACTACACGGCCACTGCCTTCAAAAGCGAGTGATACCTGGCGGATATCCACATTACCGTGCAGTACGATAGCTCCGGAAGCATCATCATCCCGAGAATTCCAAGCCAGAAAAGCGACGATAAGTATGGTGACAGCAACCGCAGCAATAATAATGCGTGGTGTTTTCATAGAGTCAATTCCGTGCGTGGTGATATAGTGAGCATTAGATTAAATTGAATTTAATCTTTAATTAATGGAAAATCAACCCTCGATATCACGCCAAACGGGAAATCTTATGACAAAACCGATTCGCAATCGCGCCGATGGTGAAGTGACTCGCACCCGGATTCTGGAAACGGCAGGCGCATTGTTTGCAGCGATGGGATACGCCGAAACCAGCAGTAAATCCATCGCCGCGCAGGCGGAAGTCGATGTTGCCTCGATCAACCACCACTTCGGTAGCCGCAACGGGCTATATCAAAAAGTACTTGCCGAAGCACATCGCCGAATTGTGAAACTCGACGACCTGCTCAACATTGCTCAAAACCCAATGCCCGCTCCTGAAAAACTACGCATGTTTATCAGTATTCTAGTCAAGACGGCGAAAGATGACAGCGGCTGGCACACCAAAGTCCTCGCGCGTGAAATGCTGGCACCGTCTTCTAATTTGCAGATGCTACTTACCGAAGAATTGCAGCCAAAGCTCGCTGTTTTACTCAGTATTTTGAGTGAAATTACGGGGATACCAAAAGGCGATCCTGCGTTATTGCGATGCCTGATTAGCACCGCTGCGCCTTGCTTAATGTTAGTAGTTGCAAGTAACGGCTTACCGGGCCCTGCGCAACAAGTATTAGGAATGTCACACGATGTATTAACGTCGCATCTCTATAGCTTTGCGATTGCTGGTCTGCAATCGATTGGCGATGATTATCGTAGTGAATTCAATACAACGGATATATTGCAAAAATAGGGCGCTAAAAATTACCCAGTTGATAGAGAAGCTATTCAAATAAAAAAATAGACCAAATAACTATTCTTGCGCTCCATGTGCAACCTTCAAACACATGTATTTCCTCCTGTATTTTTGTTCGCCTCACTGTAACGATGTCGTAGGATTTCTATTTCCGTAATCTGTGGTAATTGACGACAGCAAGGTTAAATGCTATCAGTCGGCTTTGTGCCCAAAGCGGCTGTTCGCAAAAAAAATCAGGTGTCATACCAAACTGCTTAAGCCGACCTTCGAAATAATCTGCTTTACGGTGCTGATAGTTAAACAGAGATTGTGTGGCGTGAATTTCATAGCACTTAAACTCGCATTAAAAATACAAATTATAGAGTGTCATTACTTAATGTGGGATGTTACAAAAAAGCCGTCAGCAATAACGGCTTTTTTGTGAATGAGATCGGCTCAAAATCAATGGGCGTTCTTGTTGACGCTTTGGTAGTGATAGGCGTAATACACCACCGGAATTACCACCAGCGTCAACACGGTTGATATCATCAAACCAAAAATTAGCGATACGGCAAGCCCACCAAAAATCGGGTCGTCGACAATAAAGAATCCACCCATCATGGCCGCCAAGGCTGTAAGCGCAATGGGAAGAGTACGCACCGATGCCGCGTTAATAGTGGCAGCTTCAAGTGATTTACCGCTGCGCACTTCTTGCTGAATAAAATCCACCAGCAAAATAGAATTGCGCACAATAATTCCCGCAAGGGCAATCATGCCGATCATGCTTGGTGCCGTGAATTGCTGCCCCAAGAGCGCATGGCCGGGCATTATGCCGATCAGTGTGAGCGGTATAGGCGCCATGATAATTAAGGGCACTGAGTAACTTTTAAACATGCCCACTACTAACAAATAAATCATGATTAAACCTACGGCGTAGGCTATGCCCATATCGCGGAAGGTGTCTAAGGTTACTTGCAATTCACCATCCCATTTCAGGCTCCACTGGTAGGGATTTTCTGGTTGCGAATTTAAAAATTGTTGCAGGGCTTGGCCTTCAATGGGTGTTTCACTCAAGCGATTATAAATATCTGCAAGGCCGTAGAGCGGGCTATCGGTTTCACCTGCAACATCGCCAGTTACATAAACCACGGGCAATA
>DAOORH010000208.1:0-6200 GCA_035389145.1 Cellvibrio sp. | reverse complement strand
CTATTAGCCAAAGAAAGTGACGGAGTTTTGACATGGCCGCTGGAAAAAAAGACGAAAAACCAAGTAAAGATGATCAACCCGCTGACGGAGCTGTTGATGAATCCAAGCAAAAAAAGAAAAAGCTTTTTATGTTTATTGGTTTGGGCGTTCTATTGGTCGCTATTTCAGTAGGTGCGACCTTCTTAGTGGTTTCCAAGATGATGGGCGGGAAAAAGTCCGGTGGAGATGATGAAGCTGCTGCGTCCAGTGAAGTAGTAGAAGAGGTTGTCAAACCAGCTATCTATTTCCCGTTAAAAACCTTTACCGTTAATTATGATGTAAATGGTCGTCAGCGCTTTTTACAGGCAGAGTTAACACTCATGTATCGTGAAGAGGCCGTACTGAAGACGCTCGAATTACATATGCCAGCATTGCGCAACAGCTTGGTTATGTTGTTAAGTCGACAAGTATTCGATGAGTTACAAACTGCGGAAGGTAAAGAGAAATTACGCACCGATGCGCTTGCAGAGATCCAAGGTATTATTGCTAAAGAGACTGCAGCGGCGGCAGAAAAAACGGATGACGAAGAAGAAAAAGATGATAAGGCTAAAACAAAGCCGCCAGAGCCTAATATTGAACAAGTGTTATTCACGCAGTTCGTCATGCAATAGCAACGCAATAAATAGCAAAGCAATAAAAGGGTAGCCACTCGTGCAAGATTTGTTATCACAAGACGAAATTGATGCCCTTTTACACGGGGTCGATGACGGGGATATAGAAACCGAAGCGGACCTTGAGCCGGGTACGGTTAAGAACTATGACTTAACCAGTCAAGACCGTATTGTGCGTGGGCGCATGCCTACGCTTGAAATGATTAACGAACGTTTTGCGCGTTATACCCGTATCAGTATGTTCAATATGTTGCGCCGCACTGCAGATGTTTCTGTGGGCGGTATTCAAATCCAAAAATTTGGTGAATATGTCCATACGCTTTATGTTCCCACCAGTTTAAATATGGTGAAGTTTCGTCCCTTGCGAGGTACAGCATTAATTATTTTGGATGCAAAGTTAGTATTTAAATTGGTCGATAATTTTTTTGGTGGCGATGGACGCCACGCAAAAATTGAAGGTCGCGAATTTACGCCCACGGAATTGCGTGTGGTGCAAATGGTGTTAAACCAAGCGTTTGTAGATTTAACAGAAGCTTGGAAAGCAATAATGCCCATCAATTTTGAATACGTGCATTCGGAAGTAAACCCATCCTTGGCGAATATCGTCAGCCCCAGTGAAGTGGTGGTGGTAAGCACCTTTCATGTGGAGTTAGATGGCGGTGGGGGTGAATTCCATATCACGATGCCGTACTCCATGATTGAACCCATTCGTGAGGTTCTGGATGCGGGTTTGCAATCGGATAGTGATGAGCAGGATGAGCGCTGGGTAAAAGCCCTGCGCGAAGATGTACTTGCAGCAAAAGTAGAATTAGAGTGCGATATTGTTCGCCGCGATATCACCCTGCGCGACATCGTCGATTTAAAAGCGGGTGATGTTATCCCCATAGAATTTCCCGATTTCCATGTATTGACTGCGAATGGCGTACCTATGTTTAGAACACAACTAGGACAGCATCGCGGTAATTTGGCATTGAAAATAAAAGAATTTTTTGATCGCTCTAGCGCGCAAAATATAACCGGTACACCAGGAGTAAATAATGGCAAACGATGATCAAGAAGATATGGCGGACGATTGGGCTGCAGCCATGGCAGAGCAGGCCGATGCAGATGAGGCGGCGGCCAATCCGATCAGTTTTGAAGAGTTGCAAAGTGAACACAATAAAATAACCACTAATCCTGAGTTAGAAGTTATTTTAGATATTCCAGTCACTATTTCTATGGAAGTAGGGCGCACTTCAATTACGATTCGCAATTTGTTGCAGCTTAATCAAGGCTCCGTAATTGAACTGGATCGCTTAGCGGGTGAACCTTTGGACGTATTGGTAAACGGTACTTTAATTGCCCACGGTGAAGTGGTTGTGGTGAATGAGAAATTTGGTATTCGCATGACCGATGTTATCAGCCCTGCAGAGCGCATTAAAAAGCTGCGCTAAATTATGGGTATTAACATTTCTAATAAAAATTCAAAAAGCAGGGAGTCGTCATCCTCGCGTAGCGGGGATCCAGTTTTTAAAAAAAATATATAGAAAAAATCAAGAGCTGGATCCCCGCTACGCGAGGATGACGACTCCCAGTTTTTCTTAATAAGCTCCAAGATAAGCAGTGTTCTTTTCAGTATTCAAAGGTGGTTAAATGCAAAACTTCGCCGGCCCCCACAAAAAATCTACTGCCGGTATTGCGTTTGCCTTCGGTATTTTTTTTATCTCCTCATTTGCATATTCAAATACAACTGAAACTTCAGTACCCCAAAGCGATGCTGCATCAAGTGCTGCGTTTCAAGCACCAGTAGCAAATGCTGTAGACGCTAGCAATAGCGTCGCGCAAACTCCGGTAACCACTAATTCTTCATTCACCGCACCTAAACCGGCTTTGCCACCACAAACTACCAGTAGTGCATCTCAGTTAGCCAGTTTACTGGGGGGATTAATCCTCATTCTGGGTTTAATTTACGGCCTGTCTTGGTTTGTGAAACGTTTTAGCCAAGGTGGGTTTATGCAAAACCCCAATATGAAAATTATATCAGCTATGCCCTTGGGTACACGGGAGCGCTTATTGTTGGTGGATGTTGGCGGCAAACAATTATTGTTGGGTGTAACTGCCACGCAAATTAATACCCTGCACGTATTTGACGAGCCAGTTGCGCAGGCTGAAAAGTCAGCGCCAATTGCTTCGGATTTCAGTCAAAAATTAATGGCGATTCTGCAACAAAAAAATGTTGCGGCGCCCGATGATACCACGCATAAAAAATCAAACTCTTAAGGGCTTCTTATGTCGATGTTTGGGTCGCGAGAAAATTATATAAAATGTTTTCTCTTTATCGCTCTCGTATTGATGAGCGTAACTTCTTGGGCGCAAACAAGTCCTACAGTTAGCCCTGTGCCTGCTGTGAATACCTCGGCGGTGAATGTAGGTGGTTCATTGCCGGCTATTCCTGGCTTACCCGCATTAACGGTAAAAACGAATAAAGACGGCACACAAGAATATACGGTGACGTTGCAAATTCTGGGCATCATGACGATGCTCACATTTTTACCAGCGCTCTTAATGATGGTGACATCTTTTACCCGTATTATTATTGTGTTTTCTATTCTGCGCCAAGCGCTCGGTTTGCAGCAGTCACCCTCTAACCAAATTCTAATTGGTCTTGCCTTGTTCCTTACCTTTTTTATTATGCAGCCGGTATTTAATAAGGCTAACGAAGATGCCTTGCAGCCTTATATTAATCAACAAATTACCGCCAATGTCGCTATAGAAAGAGCCACTAAACCTTTTCATGCTTTTATGCTGGCGCAGACGCGTGAATCTGATATCAATTTGTTTGTGGGTATCGCCAAGCATCCGCAAATTGCCACACCGCAGGACACACCGTTTAATATTTTAATTCCCGCGTTCATTATCAGCGAATTAAAAACGGCATTTCAAATTGGCTTTATTATTTTCATTCCCTTTTTGGTGATCGATATAGTCGTATCCAGTGTGCTTATGGCTATGGGTATGATGATGCTATCGCCACTCATTATTTCTTTGCCGTTCAAAATAATGTTGTTTGTACTGGTAGACGGCTGGGCGATGATTGTCGGAACCCTTGCCGCCAGTTATGGTGTTTAGAGGAGTGAAAATATGACCCCTGAAGTTGTTATGGATATTTTTGCTGAAGCACTTTATCTCATAGTGCTTATGGTGCTGGTGATAGTAGGCCCAAGTCTGATTGTTGGTTTGCTGGTAAGTATGTTTCAAGCGGCAACTCAAATTAACGAGCAGACATTAAGTTTTTTGCCGCGCTTAATTATGACCATTGCTACCATCGGTATTGCGGGGCCGTGGATTATTACTAAATTTACCGATTTGTTTATTCGGCTTTATACCAGTGTTCCCACGCTAATCGGGTAGCAACCACATGCAAGAATTGGTGGTCAGTGAAGCGCAAATTAACCAATTTATTGGCCAATATTTATGGCCAATGATTCGCATTAGCGCATTCTATTTTGCAGTACCTATTATAGGTGCCCGCACTGTGCCAGCCCGCATTCGTATTATTCTCTCGCTATTCACAGCTCTTCTCGTTGTCCCACTGTTGCCTAATGCCCCTGTTGTTTCTTTTATGTCTTTGGCTGGCATGCTGATGATTGTTAAAGAAGTGATTATTGGGCTTGCACTGGGTTTTATGCTGCAAATAGTTATGCATGTCTTTGTGTTTGCTGGGCAATTAATTGCATTGAAATTGGGTTTGGGTTTTGCTGCACAAAACGATCCTTCAAGCGGCGTGAGTGTGACGGTTCTTTCTCAATTCTATTTGTTGCTATCCACATTGCTATTTTTAGCTATTGACGGCCATTTGGCGGTCATCAATATGATCGTTAATAGTTTTGCTGCTTTCCCCGTTGGTGGCCCCGGCTTATCGCCCGACGATTACCTGTTAATTGTTCATATGTTTTCGTGGATGTTTGCGGCAGGTTTATTAATTAGTTTGCCTGTATTTACTTCCATGATGATTGTTAATCTTTCGTTTGGTGTTATGGGGCGCTCTGCACCGCAGCTCAATATTATTAGCGTGGGCTTTCCTATTACGCTCATGTTTGGCTTTATTCTAATGTGGTATTCCTTGGCTAATTTTTTGCCGCTGTTTAATCAAATCATCGAAGAAGGTTTGAATATGGCAAACATGCTCGTGAGGTCGTCGTAAATGGCCGAAGACGATAGCCAGGAAAAGACGGAAGAGGCCAGTGGCCGAAAGATTGAGAAGGCGCGTGAGGAGGGGCAGGTTCCCCGATCGCGCGACCTCACCACCTCAGTTGTACTTTTGTTAGGCGCAATAGGTCTGTTGTATTTTTCAGATTTTATGGGCGGAAAATTTGTGGAAATGACACGCGCGAATTTTGTCATATCGCGCGAGGCTATTTTTGACCCCAATGCCATGATCGGCCATTTCGCATCCGCTATGTATTTGGGCTTGGTGAGCATGGTGCCGTTTATGGCGCTTATGTTGGCCGCGTCCATTATTGGCCCAATCGCTCTAGGCGGTTGGCTATGGAGTGGCGATGCTGTTATGCCCAAGCTTAGCCGAATGGATCCTTTGGCCGGGCTAAAGCGCATGTTTTCAATGAAAGCACTTATGGAACTGCTTAAAGCCAGCGCAAAAGTGACGGTTATTTTGGGTACTACAGTTTGGCTGCTTAAATATTACGCTCAGCCCATGTTTCGTTTAAGCGATCAAGAGATAGGTGCTGCGATTATTGAATCCGCTGAAATCAGTGCTTATGCGTTAATTATTCTATCTGCGTGTACCTTGCTCATTGCCGCTGTGGATGTGCCTTTGCAATTGTACGAATACAATAAAAAATTGAAGATGTCCAAACAGGAAGTTAAAGACGAATCAAAAGATACCGACGGTAAACCTGAAGTAAAGGGCCGCATACGCCAATTACAGCGCGAGATGGCGCAGCGCCGCATGATGGCCGATGTTCCCAATGCAGATGTGATTATTACCAACCCAACTCACTATGCGGTGGCTCTAAAGTACAACCCGGAATCTATGGCTACGCCCATTCTCTTGGCGAAGGGTGGTGACAACATCGCCCTAAAAATTCGTGAAATTGCCAAGGCTCACGATATAGAGATCATTGAGTCCCCCGTATTGGCGCGTGCGATTTTTCATACCACTGAGATTGATAACGAAATTCCTGCGGGGCTCTATTTAGCGGTTGCGCAGGTTCTGGCTTACGTATTTCAATTGCGCTCGTACCGCAAAGGCCGCGGTCAAAAGCCCAAATACCCTAGTAATCTCAACGTGCCACGCGATATGTATTTTGATGAGTGATAGGGTGGGTGGCGTCAAATTAAGCGTATTGCTGCATATTCCAGCCTTGTGGTGTGTTTTTGTTCTGCGCAGTCAAATACCTTTGGAAAACTAAAAATTATCGTTGACGGCAGAAAACTCGTTGATATAATGCGCCCCACTTTGCCAGTGTGGTGAAATTGGTAGACACACGGGATTCAAAATCCCGCGCCCTTAAAAGCGTGTCGGTTCGAGTCCGACCACTGGTACCAAAT
>DAOORH010000207.1:0-6221 GCA_035389145.1 Cellvibrio sp. | reverse complement strand
AAATTAAGAATAAGTTAACATACGTTTTTTAGCAACCGAATAATGGGGTCACTTATTTTAATAGATATAGATCACTTTAAAAAAATTAACGATGAATATGGCCATGCGATTGGCGACCATGTTTTATCTGCACTCTCCAACATTGTGAAACAACATATTCGCAGCAATGATTTGTTTGCACGCTGGGGCGGTGAAGAATTTGTATTGCTATGCCGCGACACAAAAATAGAACAGGCCACGTTAATTGCTGAAAAAATCCGCGAGCTGATTGCAAGCTTTGCATTTAAAGATAATGTGCAAGTAACTGCCAGTTTCGGTGTGGCTACTTTACATGCGAATGAAACGCTGGAGCAATTATTTAACCATGCCGATAAAGCGCTCTATGACGCGAAGCATCAAGGTAGAAATAGAGTGATTGTGGCTGAGCATCTGTAAAACGCTAATATAAAAGAGCCAGCAATCTATTGGCTCTTTTATAACAAAAAAAACAATTTTTAAAATCTATAATTCACGCCTAAAGCAACTACATTGCCAAATTCAGTATCTGCATAAGCCAAATCACCGCTAAATTGCTCGGTGAAAAATTTACGAGTGCGCACTAGATAATTCGTCCCTGCGTCATCATCGCTAACCTCAGCACCCACACTGAAAGTGTTATCGAAATAATAATCGCCACCAATCGCTGCATAGGTACCAAAATCTGTGTCGGCAAGACTTGCTTCTACATTTATATATTGGCCATTACCAAGTGCAGTCACATATTTTGCATCGATATTAGCGTGATAGCTTTCATCACTATCCCAACTGGTAGTTACGCGTAAGCCGTCAAGAGGCGTAAGACCTATAGTGGTGAGGGCGCTGGTATCGGAATCCCCTTCATATCGCTGATGCATACCTTCCACTTTAATATAAAGAAAATTCTCAGGAATATATACTTCAACTCCCCCAGAATAATGCTTGCTATCTGAAAAATAACCATGGCCATAATTACGACTAACCGTTAAAAAGGCATTGCTGTTTTTGCCAAGATAGGCAGCCTCAGCCAAAGGCAAGTTATCAGTCTTCACTAGGTTAAAATAGTATTTTCCATTAGCTTCATAATTATTCAAACTGCTGTTAAATGTATCAGATTCCCAGCGCGCCGCACTAGCACCTACTTCTGCCTGATAAGTATCGGCAATTGTAAAACCAGAGGCAGCTACGCTTAATGAGGCAACAAGTAATTTAAATTTCATAACAACTTCCTTAAAACAACGATAGAACAGATAGGTCAAAGCCAACAGAAAACCCATTGGTTTTGAATGCCGAGGCAGGTTAACAGTTGTGACTGAATGTAAAATGAATGGGGTTTTATTGAAATGAGTTACGCATCACAAAAGCAACTGAAGATCATTTCATCTTCCAATCGCAATGCTGTCAATGCACCGCCCCACACACAACCGGTATCAAGAGCGTAAATATTGGGGGTATTGGTATTGCCTTCAAGCGCAGCCCAGTGACCAAAAATAATTTTGTCGCTGCGCGTCTTTCTCTCAGAAAATGAAAACCAAGGCGCAAAACCCAGCGGTGCAGCAGCCATACTTTCTTTGGTTTCAAGCTCTAACATACCTTCATCGGTACAAAAACGCATGCGCGTAAAATAATTGGTGATTAATCGTAAACGATCCAAACCAATTAATTTGTTTTTCCAGCGATTAGGTTGATTGCCGTACATACTGCTTAAAAATTCGTGGCAATAACGGCTTTGCAAAACGGCTTCCACTTCGCGCGCGTGGGCTTGAGCTTGATGCAAAGACCACATAGGTGGAATACCAGCATGCACCATGGTAAACCCCAAACTCTCATCGGTATGCAGCAACTTCCCTTGAATTAACCAACTAATTAATTCTTGTCGATCTGGGGCATTTAATAACGGGTCGAGCGTATCGCTCTGGCCTTTTTTGCGAAGGCCATAAGCGACAGCTAAAAAATGTAAATCGTGATTGCCTAAAACAAATTCAATAGAGTTGCGAATAGAATATAAATAGCGAAGAGTTGCGAGAGAGTCGGGCCCGCGATTAATTAAATCGCCCACCAGCCACAAGGTATCCAGCTCAGGATTAAATTCAATTTTCTCCAGCAGACATTGGAGCGATTCATAACATCCTTGAATATCACCAATTGCATATGTGGCCATAAAAACTGAAACCCTTTAATGAATCGCGTGCGGGGGTACTCTTAATGTATTGCGTGCGGAGGCACTAAGGCAAACGTTGGGATTTCTGCATCAAACAGTTCGCCGCTATCAGTACGCATATGATAGGTGCCTTCCATAATACCCGTCTCAGTTTCAAGCACCACTCCGCTAGTGTAAGTGTAACTTGTACCTGGAGCTATATGCGGTTGCTCACCAATCACGCCAATCCCCTGCACTTCTTGCAGGTTATCTTTTGCGTCGCGAATTAACCAATGACGGCTAATTAATTGTGCAGGTTCGTCGCCTTCGTTGGCAATCGTAATGGTATAAGAATACACATAACGCTGCTTTGGTAGAGTTTGATCTGCCATGTAATTGGTTTTTACGCTGACTAAAATTTTATTAGACATAAATTAGCTATTGGGTACGGCATCTGTATTCAGTGAAAGACTTTCCAGCAAATTACTGGTAGCCACATATTCTGCCAAACTTATTTCTTCTGCCCGCGCAGAAGTATCAATAGGCAATTGTTCGATAATTTCAGGTGCAAGTAATTGCTTAAGCGCATTGCGCAGTGTTTTACGGCGCTGCTGAAAAGCAACATTAACGAGCTTTTCCAAGGTTTTAATATTGGTAGCCTTGTGCGGCAAGTCTTGATAAGGCACCAAGCGCACAATCGCTGAATCCACTTTAGGTGCGGGGTCAAATGAGGTAGGCGGCACTTCAAATAGGTTTTCTACCGCGCAGTAATATTGCACCATAATGCCTAAACGGCCATAAGCACTTTCACCCGCCTGCGCCGCCATGCGTTTCACCACTTCTTTTTGCAACATGAAATGCATGTCGCTCACTTGGGTTGAATAGCTGAGCAAATGAAAAATTAGCGGCGTGGAAATATTGTAGGGCAAATTGCCGACGATACGAATTGGCTTATCGTCTTTAACTAATTGTGCAAAATCAAATTGCAGTGCATCCGCTTGGAATAATTGAAAGTTAGGATGCTTTTCAAATTTTACTTTTAACCAAGGCACTAAATCGCGGTCAAGCTCAATCACGCTCAAGTTATCGCAAGAGTCTGCCAATAATTGTGTAATGGCGCCTTTACCTGGCCCAATCTCTACGATCACATCGTCTTTATGTGGATGCACAGCGCGAACTATATCGCGAATAATTCCGTAATCAATTAAGAAGTTTTGCCCAAAGCGTTTGCGTGCCTTATGTTGGCTTTCGCTATTCAGGTTGTGATTTCTGGTGTCGCTGGAAAATTTATTGCTCATTGTCTATTGCGCTCGTTGGCGCGCCTCTACCATATCTATTGCGTAACTGAGCGCAGTGCGCAAGCTACCTAAATCGGCTTTACCGGTTGCGGCTAAATCCAAGGCGGTGCCGTGATCTACCGAGGTGCGAATAATCGGCAAGCCCAAAGTAACATTCACCGCCTGACCAAAACCTTTATATTTTAAAACGGGTAAGCCTTGGTCGTGATACATCGCCAAGACTGCATCAGCTTGATCCAAATATTTAGGGGTAAATAAGGTATCTGCTGGCAGAGGGCCAATTAAGTTAATGCCCTGAGCACGCAACTTTTCTAAAGTCGGCTCGATAATCTCTATTTCTTCTCGCCCTAAATGCCCACCCTCGCCTGCGTGGGGATTTAACCCGCACACATAAATTCGGGGTTGCGCTATACCAAACTGCTGTTGCAAATCACGATGTAAAATAGTGATTACTTGAATTAACTCTTTTTCATTAATCGCAGCCGCTACATTTTTTAATGGCAAATGTGTTGTTGCAAGTGCAACCCGCAAGCCGTCAGTCGCCAACATCATAACCACTTTTTCGGTAGATGTTTTATCGGCAAGATATTCAGTGTGACCGCTGAAGGCTATGCCAGCATCGTTGATCACACTTTTATGAACCGGGCCTGTTACCAAAGCGGCAAAATCACCGGCAGCACAACCGCTGATTGCAGCATCCAGTGTTTGCAAAATATAACCAGCGTTCTGTACATTTAACTCGCCCGGCTTAACCAGCGCGCCCAACTGAATAGGTAAAACAGCAAGCTCACCCGCCACTGATGGCTTAGGCGAATCGGCAAAATTTACCAGACGAATTTGCAACGGCAATCCCAACAGGCGCGCTCGCGCTTGCAATAATTCCGGATCAGCAATTGCCACGATTTCATGGGGCTGCGCTTGCTGCGCTAAGGTTACCGCTAAATCCGGGCCTATGCCTGCTGGTTCGCCGGGAGTCAAGGCGATACGAAAACATGCTGCCATTTGGGCGCTCTCACACATCATTTTTTGATTGGCTATAAAATCAAAACGCGGCTTCAACAAAGTTATTCATTAAACAAACTGGAGTCTGTTAATAAAACTTGTCTAGCCGCGCTTTGATTATTGTTTAATTAGTTTGGCTTAATTTCAACGAAGGCCTCTTCGCGAATTTGTGTTAACCACAATTGAAACTCTTCATCAAAACGACGCGAGCGAATCATGTTTTGCGCTTGGTTACGCTTCATTTGCTCACTCATATCTTCTTTGCGGCGCTCTATGACTTCTACAATATGCCAGCCAAATTGACTTTTGAAGGGACGGCTCACTTTACCTAGGGGGGTATTGGCTAAGGTCTCTTCAAAGGCTGCCACGAACATACCGGGTGATGCCCAACCTAAATCACCGCCGCTCAGCATAGAGCCGGTATCTTCAGAGTGCTCTTTCGCAAGCTTCCCGAAATCCTCGCCCTTCTCGATACGGTCTTTAAGCGCTAACAATTTTTCGCGGGCCTGATTGTCATCCATAATTTCAGAGGTTTTAATCAGAATATGGCGCGCGTGAGTCTGCTCGATTAATTGTTGGCCGCCGCCGCGCTGTTCAATATTTTTAAGAATATGAAAACCTGCACCGCTGCGGAATGGTGCAGTTACCGAACCGACTTTTAAACCGGCTAATTGATTGCCAAACAATTCTGGCAATTGCGCTAGCTTACGCCAACCTATATCACCACCTTGCAAAGCAGCCTGGTCGTTAGAGTTAGCAATAGCAAGCTGCGCAAAATCAGCGCCGCTTTGTAATTTTTGATAAATATCTTTTGCTTTTTGTTCGGAGGCCGCAATAGCCTCGGCATCAGCAGAGCTGGGCAATGCTATTAAAATATGGCCAATATGAAAATCCGGTGAAGTCGCAAACTTGCCATCACTAGAGGCTAGAAAGTTATCAATTTCCTGCGGGCTAATTTTGATACGGTTACTCACCACACCTTGTTGCAAATGACTAATCGTTAACTCATCGCGAATTTGATTGCGCAGGCCTGCCATTGTCAAACCTTGGCGCTTTAAATCCGCTTCGAATTGAACATCATTCAATTTATTTTTTTCACGAACACGTCCAATCGCTTGATCGATTTCTTCGTCCTCTACTTTAATTTCATAACGCTTTGCTAGGCCCATTTGAACACGTTCTACAATCAACTGTTCAAGCACTTGCTTGCGCAAGACGGATTCATCCGGTAGCTGGGTATATTGACCTTTTAAGCGCTGCAGAACCGCTTGGGCACGATCGTTTAATTCACTCTCTAGCACTACATCTTCATCAACAATCGCCACTACACGATCCAGCCCTATGGATTTTGCAGCTATAGCCTGTGACACCAGGAGCACCTGCGAGCCGGCTAATAAAAGGGCTGCAGCAAAAAGGCTAGAATATTTTTTTGTTAATCTACTATGCATAATGTTTTCACTTGTTGTTTAGCGTAAAGTTTTTTCGCGTTCAGTAAACCCGGTAATCGTTTTTTCTAGCAAATTGCCAATTTGTTTATCCATACTGCCCAATCCCTTAAGCTCCAACTCAACCATAATACCCGGCTCAAAGTCATCGCTCTTTAAGTTGGCAAAGAAATCTGGCGTGGTGTAGTCAACCCGCAACCAGCGACGGCCCATGACCCTGACCCGATAACAGCAATCGTTGTATTCGAGCCCCGCAAAGGTATCTAGTTCCACGCCATGGGTAAAATCGCGATTGTTGCGCGCGATAATACTCCAACGACT
>DAOORH010000206.1:0-6240 GCA_035389145.1 Cellvibrio sp. | reverse complement strand
GCATTATTATGCTCATGGGGTTAGTCGCAAAAAATGCGATTCTCTTACTCGATTGTGCGCGCGCAAAAGAGAAGGAAGGCCTAAGCCGGGAAGAAGCCTTAATGCAAGCAGGCCGTGCGCGTTTGCGCCCAATTCTTATGACAACCTTCGCGTTAATTGCGGGCATGTTGCCCGTTGCTATAGGCATGGGCGAAGGCGGCGAATTCTATCAACCACTCGCGGTGGCGATTATCGGCGGCACCATTACGTCCACAATTTTAACGCTTCTCATGATCCCCACTTTTTACGACAGTATTGAAATCGCTCACGACAAACTCGTCACAAAATTCAATCGTTACCAAACTCAACGCGGCGTGTTTGTAGGTGGCGTTATGATTGCGATTGAAACGCTCCTCACACTCATTTTTGTGCGTTTGATTTATCGCTTAATTAACCGCGGATTTGGAATGGTTGGGCAGCGCGGGCTCGCCAGTGCGAAGTGATTTGAAGAAGTAATGTGGATAAAGAAATAAGGCCGCGAAAGCGGCTTTATTCATATACAAACTTAAAGCGAGATATTTAATAACGCACAATTTGTAGGTTGGCGGTGAGCTTGCGAACCCCAACATGTCTGACTCGTTATTGGCACCCTATTGAATTACAACTGTATTAGATAAAAAGCTTTCGCACATTTTACTTTAGGGTTTGTGCGGCAAGATGGTCATGTTGGGGTTCGCAAGCTCACCACCAACCTACAATAAAAATAAATCTGAAATGTAACAAGGACTAAGCATGTTATATAGAAAATATATTACCCCCACCACATCCATTTTATTAATCGCCTTACTCGCAATAGTGTTTAGTGTAATGCGAGCAATGGGCGCACTCGGGCCATCAAACCTCCGCTGGCTCCTGCCATTGGGCTTTTGTTTAATGACGCTATTGCCATGGATTCTGCTAACGGCTGATGGTCGCAAACACATAGGGCTTAAAAAAGCTGACAAGAATTCCTCTTACCTTCTCGCAATCGCCTGCGGTGCATTAGCTTCAGCTGCGTGTTTTTTGTTG
This sequence comes from Cellvibrio sp., assembly GCA_035389145.1. GTDB lineage: Bacteria > Pseudomonadota > Gammaproteobacteria > Pseudomonadales > Cellvibrionaceae > Cellvibrio. Next base: position 5,193 of record DAOORH010000206.1, on the reverse strand, counting down.
GGCTATTTTATTTATGGGCACGGTGTAGAAAACTGGTACGTTAATATCGGCAACAGTTACAAAGCGATAATGGACACCTCCGCCATGTCGTTTGTAATGCTCAATTTAATATTCACTATTCCAGCAATACTGTTTAGCCCTATAGGCGAAGAAATTTTCTTTCGCGGCGTACTGCAAAAAACCATAGAGCAAAAACTCAGTATTTTGAGCAGCACAATTATAGAGTGCGGGCTTTTTGCGCTAGTGCACCTCTGCCACCACGGCATTTTAAAAACCACTAGCGGTTTAGTCTTTATGCCGATTCCCGCAACACTCTGGGTAATTCAAATGTTCTTTGTAGCCTTTATGTTTTCATGGCTCAGAGCAAAAAGCGGCAGTATTGTTGTGGCTATAGTTGCTCACGCTGTTTTCAACCTAACAATGAACCTGCTTATATTTATGTTTTTGTGGTGATTTATATGCAGGCTTGAATTCACATGTAGTTCACCTCAATTTCAGACCGTCGCCACAAAAAAATATGTTTAAATATGCTAGCATCCCACGGCTTTTATCTTGCAAGCACAAAAAAAATATTCGAAAAAGGAGCGGTTACCCAGATGATCAAAAACAACAATACCCTAGCAATACTTGCGTTCAGTACAATTTTTACCTTATCGGCATGCCAAGAAGCAGAAGACAAAAAAGCTCCAATTGTTATGCAAGCGCAGCAAACCACGCAAAGCGCTGCAGTAGAGTGTGTTGACCCAGCCAAAGTGGAATCTGCTACAAACGCCTCAACCGCAGCCTCAGAATCTAGCGCTACAACCAATGCAAGCAATTTTGACATAAATTCACTTCCAGTCATGAACACTAACATTGGAAGCTTTCCGTATATTTCTGTACCAGAAGGTTTTGTTATCCGTGGCGGCAAAAAAAATGGAGTAGAAACGGGTTACACCAAGTTTAACGACTTCAATAAACTCATCATGTTTACAGGCGAGAGTTTCTTTGACGCAGAAGGTAAGCTGGCCGTTTTAAAAGTAGATAGGCGCGATAACAAAGAAGGTTTCAATCAATATAAATTTGATAAAAGTGTTGATAGTTATCTTGAAGGTATCGGCGCTGTACCTATTTTTAAAGGTCGGATACCCAATGCTAAATTGAAAGAACTGAATAAAGAAAATAGCTCAACTGTATATGACCACATTACTGGCGACCCTTGGAATAAGGACCCAGTAAGACATTATGTTTTAAACCATACCAAAGGAAAGATTATGTTTCAGGTGTGGTCGAATTCAGCGCAAGGAGAAATCGGTGTCATCGAGTTAGAGGGTTTTAAACAAACCATTCAAGCGCCGACAGCCTCACAAATTCAAAAAGATATAGAAACGACAGGCAAAGCAATATTGCATATCAATTTCGATACCAATAAAGCTTCACTAAAAGAGGATGGCGATGCAGTAGTCGCAGAAATTGTAAAAGTTTTACAGGCCAATCCGGCGCTTAAGATTTCCGTAAAAGGCTACACAGATAATGAAGGCAATCAAGAGCACAACCTATTACTCTCTACATATAGGTCTGCCGCTGTTGTTTCGGCAATTGTACTTTCTGGCGTGGATTCAAACCGGCTAACATCCGAAGGTTTAGGCGCAAGCAATCCTATTGGTGACAACACCACCGAAGCAGGGCGTGCAATGAACAGGCGAGTAGAGTTAGTTAAACAACTTTAATATCTGCATGCCCCACCTTCTGGTGGGGTATTAATAAAGAGCAAACCAATTAACGTGCGAAATTACGAACCCCTAAAGAGAGATGACAATATTTTTCTTATCCATATATTTGGCAACGCACCAAAACATCAACACATGAATTAAGGCAAATACTAGCGATGCATTGTAAGCATCAAACAGACGGCAGAGTTGCTGGTAGAAAAAGCCGTAATAGCTTTGGTCACCTATATGAAAGGTATACAACAACGTTGACCATATGAAAGCTAACGCATAAATAAACAGCGGATTTTTACCAAAAGGAGTAAAGAAACCCAACACAGATTTAACGGGTGTTTTTTCTAAAAGCACCAAGACCAATAACACCGCTATGCCAACACCAGATGTCAGTAACACGAAAGGACTCGTCCAAAGGGATTTATTGATGGGGAAAAATTGATTCCACACCAACGCAGCAACAATAAGCAAAGCACTCATTGCGGCTAACTTCATTAGTGCCGCAGAACTACTATTACCCTGCGATAAAACACGCGCAACCTCAAAACCTAGAATCACATTTACAATTGCGGGCAGCGTACTCAACAGGCCCTCTGGATCAAATGCCATACCCTTGCCTTGCCATAGATGATTTGCGCCTAAGACCACAATATCAATTTGACGTACAAGCGAATGCTCCAAGGTATAAGGCTGGCTACTCAATTGTAAAAGCCACCAGTAGCCCAGCAAAATACACGCACTTATAACCCAGCGTAGTTTCGCACCCGCATAAAGCACAATAAAGGCAGCAAACATATAAGCCAATGCAATGCGCTGCAGCACACCCAAGATGCGCCATTCGCTTACAGGCGCCAGAAAGGGAAATACATTCAGAAACACGCCCACGGCAAATAATAAAACGCCGCGCTTAATAATTTTTTTATGGCGCTCACCCGCTGTGATATGTGGCTGCATCAAAGAGCGCTGCGAAAAGAACAACGCAGCACCAACCATAAATAAAAAGAACGGAAAGATAAAATCGGTGGGGGTAAAACCGTGCCAATCGGCATGTAAGAGCGGTGCGTATACATGGCTCCATGAACCAGGATTATTCACCAGAATCATAAGCGCCAGCGTGAGGCCGCGCATAATATCCAGCGCAGGGAAGCGTTGCTTTACCATGGCGACCTCAGCTTTAGGAGTAGATTATTGCAGTTATATTTTTATTCATTACGCCGATTTTTTTGACCATGATTTTAACTTATGGCCTTTAAGCGCATAAAACAAAATAAATGCATAGCAAGGCAACATAATCCAATAAGCCATTTGGCTATTGCCGCTGGTGTGTGCAATTTGGCCATACACCAGCGGTAATAACGCGCCGCCTGCAATCGCCATAATTAATAAGGCAGAACCGGTACTGGTGTATTTGCCCAAGCCTTGCAACGCAAGCGGCCATATAGCAGGCCACACCAACGCATTCGCAAAACCTAAAAGCGCAAGAAAAAACACACTGTTAGGTACTGCAGGTACGCCAGCCCAACCTAATAAAATTTGTGAAATGCCTGAATTAGTAGCAGACGAAAATAAAACACCTGCAACAAACACCAAACCAGAAACAGCGCTAAGCAATAAAGCATTAGCCTGCGATAAATATTTAGGAATACAGCTAACGCCAACCAAATAACCCACAACCATAAAGCCCATGGTGTAAGAAGTAAGCGCACCAAAGTTTTCCACCCCGAGATTGCGACCGTACAAACCAATGGTATCGCCCGCTATCACCTCAACACCCACATACAAAAATAAAGCTATGGTGCCGAGAATTAATTGTGGAAACTGCAAAACCCCTAGAGCATTATTTTCTGATTCGGTTTTCTCTTCATCGAGGTTCAGTTCGGCAAGTGGCGAGAAATATACAAACGCCATAAGCGCAATTAAGACGATTGCCATAATAATGTAGGGTGTTACTAAACGTGATGACAATTCACCTAACCGCTCTGCACGCGCATTCGCATCCAAAGCAGCCAAACTCTCAGCAGTGAATTGATCCATGCCCGTAAGAATCCACGCGGTAAATAACAGCGGAACTAACACGCCAGCGGATTTATTAATTAAACCCATAATGCTGATTCGCATAGCGGCACTTTCGCGAGGGCCAATACACACGATGTAAGGATTAGAAGCTGTTTGTAAAAGCGTTAACCCCGAGCCCAACACAAAGAGCGCGGTTAAAAAGAGTGCATAAGTGGAAGATTTTGCGGCAGGAATAAAAAGCAAAGCTCCCAACGCCATTATGCCTAGGCCGACAACCATACCATTTTTAAAACCAACTTTTCCCAACACGAGAGACGCAGGCAAAGCCATAAAGGTATAGGCGATATAAAACGCAAAGGTTACTAACAGCGCCTGAAATTCATTCAGTTCACAAACAATTTTCAAAAATGGAATCAGCGAACCATTAAGCCAAGTCACAAAACCAAATACAAAAAATAGCGTTCCTATAATAATCATAGGAATTAATGTACTGGTGTTTGGGTTGATATTGGGCTGCATCTTTTCGGCACTTACATTCATGGCAATGACCTCATGGCGCTCGCAACAACGAGCTTGTTATTACTTTTATAAACAAGCATGAATAAAACGATAACAATATTAGGTATTTGCTAAAGCGTGTTGCTGCCTCGCAAAATAAACCGCACCAAACTCTGGCTGACTAATCGGGTTAGATAGACTTGCCGCTACACTCGGTTTTAGCCAAGGTGTTAAAGGGCCAGACAAACCACCAATTAACGACATACGGCTTGGGCCAGTCGCCCATAATTTTTCAGCAACGGCGCTCATATAATCTGCACCTTCGCGCATAATCTTAACCGCGACTTCGTCTTTTAATTCTGCTGCTTCTAATACAAAGCGCGCGAGCTGGGCGTAATCACTGGATTTTGCTGCGCCCATCTTGTCCACAATCATCACGCCTTTTGCTTGCAAATGATCGCCAATTAAATCATTCAAGCAAGTTTGCGGGCCAAGATTGTCGGATGCTAATAAAACCGCTTTGACCGCCTCTAAACCAATCCACGCGCCGCTGCATTTATCGCCAAAAGGGAAACCATGCGCGCCCAAAATAGTGGCTTTGCCATTTACGAAGGAATAGCCGCAAGAACCTGTGCCCGCAATCATGACTGCGCCTTCATCGCAAGTGTGTGCGCCTAAACAGGCGATATGTAAATCGGTGGTGAGATACATTTTTTTAAACGGGTGATGCCAAGTGTTCATCACCTCAAACAGGCTGGGCAAGTTAACGCCCGCCAAACCCACACCGGCAATTAAATCGCCAGCGGCTGAATTGGGTAAATTCGCTTCGGTTAAGGCCATTTCCACCGCTTGCAGAATAGACGCTTTAGTTTGCGACTGACCGTGCAATGGGTTGGCTGGGCCACCTACACCTGTACCCAGCACTTTATCTTCGGCAGAAAACAAACGTGCACGGCATTTGGTGCCACCGCCATCA
>DAOORH010000205.1:0-6241 GCA_035389145.1 Cellvibrio sp. | reverse complement strand
ATTTATCGCTCGCAACGGCCAGTTCACCGTCAATATCGCCTTAGTGGTGAATGGTATGCCGGTGCTGGGTGCGGTGCATGTGCCTGTCACGGATGAAACCTATCTCGGTGTGGATAAATCCATCACTAAGGATCAGCTCACCCGCGCAGAAAAATATCTGAGTGGTGTTAAACACACCGATTTGCAAACCCGCTCTGTCGCTCAGCGTTTTGCCAATCGTGAAACCTTGGATGTACTTATGAGCTTGCGCCACGGCTCAGAAGAGCAGACCGCTTTGGTGGCTAAGCTGCAAACCCGCTGGCCCGCGCCTTTGAATCCGCTCAGTGCGGGCAGCTCGCTCAAGTTCTGTTGGATCGCAGAAGGCCGCGCCGATTTCTACCCTCGCTTGGCACCCACTTGCGAGTGGGATACGGCGGCAGCTCAAGCCGTACTAACGGCAGCCGGTGGCAAGGTGGTGCGAGCAGATAATCTTCAACCGCTGCGCTGCAATACCCAGGAAAGCCTCTTGAATCCTTTCTTTTTGGCAATGGGCGATGCTGGTTTTGATTGGCAATCGCTATTAGTCTGAACTTATCGACGAACTGTCGCTTAAGGCTCCCTTTCTAAAAACAGATATCTTGCGCATTTTTCATCATTCCTCTGGTAAACGCACCAAATTGAACTAGTCTGTAAACTTGGCAGTGTATTTTTTGATCAGGCATCTTTCGAAAGCCCGCTCGCCTTAAAGCACCGCCTTAGGTAGGGAATGGCAGCTAAAACGCTGAGGGATTTCCTGGAAACCAGTTTATTGTCAGCAACGCTGTCAAAATTATAGCCATAGCGAAATATGACTAACGAGCGCGATCTGAATTCTCAGAACAAGGAAGCGCTGGAGCAACGAATCCAGCAGCTCGAAAAAGAGGTGAGTCTCTTAGAGGAACGCCTGCGCCATTCAAAAGCTAACACCATTGGCACCCGCACGCCGGAAGGTGGGCTGATCAAAAACTCCTGGCTGATTCCTTTCGGCCAATATCTTCTGATCGAATCTGACCAAGCCAATATCAGCGATGCGCTACAAAGACTCGGCAAATTATTTGACGTGATTGATTGCAGCCTTTGGCGTATCAGTGTGGGTTCCACCAGTGCTGCGAACGTATCTGTTTCCTCTTGGCAATGTTTAGGGCGCTGGCAAAAAAAATCCGCCCCTGAATTGCATGAAGCTGATTGGTTAACCGGCATTTGGCGTAAAGATTCTCATGTGGCTGCCAGCCTCTACGCAGGTAAACCTGTTGCACTCCTTGCGGCTGACCCTGATGTTGCCGAAGCAACTGCGCCACTGCGTAAAGCCAATATCTTTAGCTCTTTATTAGTTCCGGTTTTGCGCTACAACCTGCTCGAAGGTTTTGTGGTCTTACACCGCGATGATCCACGGGGTTGGTATACCCGCGATCTTGATCGCTTAATGTTTATCGCCACCGCCCTATTTAATTTGCACGATCGCCAACAATTGATCACTAAATTGAGCGACCGAGACACGCGGTTTAATTATGCCATTGAAGCCAGCAGCGATGGCCTGTGGGATTGGAATATCACCAGCGGAAAAATTTATTTCAGTCGCAGCTATTTGCGTATGTTGGGTTATTACTACGAAGATTTACCCGGCAATCTAACTACCTTGCATGATTATTTCTTGCATAGTGAAGATACCGATGCGGTCATGCAGCGCCTCTATACGGCGATTGAAAATGGTGAAACCTACGTAAATTTGCAGTGCCGTATGCAACACCAAAGCGGCAGAATCATTTGGGTACAATCCAAAATGAAATTTTGCGAGCCGGATGATTTAGGTAAGCCCACTCGCTGTGTAGGTTTAAACAACAATATCACTGATTTTATTTTGGCGCGTGAAGATTTGCTGGAAGCAAAAACTCAAGCGGACATGGCCAACAAAACTAAAAGTGAATTTTTGGCGCGTATGAGTCATGAAATTCGCACACCCATGAATGCGATTATTGGATTGGGCTATTTGCTCAAAGATACTCATCTGGATGAGCAGCAAAAAAGTTATCTAGGCAGTTTAAACTCAGCATCTGATTCACTCCTGCATATCATAAATGAAGTATTGGACTTTTCTAAAATTGATAGCGGAAAAATTATTCTTGAACACTCACATTTCGATTTAGATCAACTATTTGAAAAAATTTCCAGATTGTTTGAAATTAGCGCCATTCATAAAGCGGTTCGTATCATTTATGACATCAAAGCCGATGTTCCGCGTTTCTTACGGGGTGATGCCGCACGTTTAAGCCAAGTGATTGATCAGCTTATTAGTAATGCATTGCAGTTCTCAGAAACCAATGAAGTTATTGTTGGCGTAAAGTTGCGTGAGGCCAATGTTAAATATATTGATTTAGAGTTTTCAGTCAGTGATTTTGGCGTGGGTATTAGTGGTGATCGGCTGGCGCGCATCAATCAATGTTTAAAAAATCATATCACTATCAACGATGCAGGGCATTTGCGTTTTGGCTTGGGTATTTGTGATCACTTAGTTCAATTGATGAATGGTGAAATGCATATCGACAGCGCCCCACAGAAAGGTTGCAGCGTTGCTTTTAGCGCGCGTTTTGATCACAGTCATTTGGGTTCGCGTCTGCTTGATAAGCATGTGCGCGAGCTAAACAATATCAAAACATTGATTGTAGATGATAATGCCATAGCCCGTACGGTCATGAAGACTACGGCAAAAACTATTGGCTTGATGGTAGAAGATGTAGAAACCGCTGAGCAAGCATTAGAAAAAATTATACAAGCCAATGCGACTGGCCAGCCATTTCATTTTGTGTTGATGGATTATCGTATGCCTGCAATGGATGGTATAGAAGCAGCTGCGGCTATCAAAAATAATAAGAATTTAGGCTATACACCCCATGTGATTTTGGTGTCTGCCTATCATCGCGATGAAATTTCCAATGCGGATAATTACGCGTTAAATGTCGATGAATTTTTGAGCAAGCCTGTTAGTGAAGCACGCTTGTTGGAAACTATTAGCAGCGTGATCAGTAAAGACGAATACTTACAAAGCATTAGCGCTGTTAATCTTGAATCCTCTGAGCAGGATGCCATTTTAAAAAATGCGCGTGTACTAGTCGCTGAAGATAATTTAGTAAATCAGCAAGTGGTGCGCGGTGTGTTAAAAAAGAAAGCTATGAAGGTCACTGTCGTTAATAATGGCCGTGAGGCTATTGATGCCATTCTTAAAAGCAAAGAGCTTTTTGATTTGATTTTAATGGATTTGGAAATGCCAGAAATGGATGGCATATGTGCAACCCAAGCAATTCGCGCAGGTGAACGGGCACCCAATATCCCCATTGTTGCGCTCACAGCACAGGCTATGCGCGGCGACCGCGAACGCTGTATTGCGGCGGGCATGAATGCCTATTTGTCCAAGCCAATTAATCCTGAGCTCTTATATAAAACCTTGGTGGAGCAATTGCGAGAGCAATCATTGGAAAACGGCCACGAGAACTCGCATTAAACTTTTAATTATCGTATTCAGCTTTCAATAATTGCATTAAGCTGCCAATTTCGAATTAATTTTTCCTTTCGCAAGACACATCTATGACCCTAGAAAATGAACAGGAAATAAATTTTGAGGGAATAGATCGCAAGCAATTAAGCAAAATAAAGCAACACTATACTCAGCTTAATCAAGTGCGCTATCAACGAACTCTGGATGTTCTCTCTGAGCGCCAACAACAATTTTTGGCGCTATTGCCGCTATTTTTTCACGTTAATCACCCCATGTTGCCGGGCTATATTAGCCACCTTACTCCCGCAGGCGTTCAAGGCTATGCGCCCAGCAAAGACGATATTCGTATTGCCAAAAGCCTTGCGCGCAGCTTTACGTATCAGCACGATCTCGTCGATAAAACCGATGTCATTGAAGCCCTGTTTATGATGGGCAGCTTGGGCACTATTGCTCATGCCGATAACAGTGATATTGATGTGTGGGTTTGCCACAGTGAAAGCCTAAGCCGTGCAGCGCTCTCCGAGTTGCAAGAAAAATGCAATACATTAACGCGCTGGGCCGCAGACAATATTCATATTGAAGCGCACTTTTTTTTGATGGAAGCCAGTAAATTTCGCCAAGGTCAGCAAGCCTTATTGACGAGTGAAGCGAGCGGCACGGCCCAGCATTTTCTATTACTAGATGAATTCTATCGCACCGCCGTTTGGTTGGCTGGGCGCTTGCCGCTCTGGTGGTTTGTGCCCGTTGAGCAAGAAAAAAATTATGCGGGCTACACCAAAAATTTGCTGGATAAGCGTTTCTTGCGTGCAGTGGAATATATTGATTTTGGTGGCATACCAGAAATCCCCGTCAATGAATTTATCGGTGCAGGCATTTGGCAATTGTACAAAGGGATAGATTCGCCCTACAAATCCGTACTTAAATTATTACTCTTAGAAGCCTACGCCAATGAAAAATTTAAAGAGCCCTTAGCGCTGAGTTTAAAGCGAAAAATTTATATCGCGCTTAATAATGCGCAAGTGCTGAATGCCGATGAAGTAGATGCCTATGTATTAGTTTACGAGCGCTTGCAAGACTATTTGTTGGCACAGAATCAATCAACACGTTTAGAGTTGGTGCGCCGCTGCTTTTATTTTAAATCGGGGAAGTATTTATCACGCACCAGCCGCAATGCCGCTAAAGCATGGCAGCGAGTCTTGTTAGAAAAAATGGTTGGCAATTGGGACTGGGATCATCGCCAATTAACCATACTGGATAATCGCGCCTATTGGAAATCGCCGCACGTATTGGCAGAGCGAAACTTGCTGGCCAATGAGTTGAGCCAAGGTTATCGTCTGTTAGTGGATATGAATAAAAATAATCCCGGTGAAACCGCCATTAGCGGTAATGAATTATTAATTTTAGGTAGAAAGCTGCACGCCGCATTTGAACGCAAAGCGGGAAAAATTGATTGGATTAATCCGAATATATCACAAGACTTAAGCGAGCCTGCCTTGTGCTTTGTGCAAACCCAAGATGCAGGTACTAGCCTGTGGCAGGTCTATCGCGGCAGCCAACAAGATTTAAGCCTGCGCAATCAAGCGTCTGAACCTATTAAACGATCACGCAATTTTATTGAGCTGTTACTTTGGTGTTATGGCAATGGCATTTTTGTATCTGGTACTAAATTAGACATAATTACTTTAAATGCAGTCGCACAAGAATTTTCTCCACAATCATTTTCTTTAAAGCCTTCGCAGCGCCAACAGCTATTGCAAGCCATTCAGCAGTGGTTGCCTCTGCCGGTTGAAAAAATTGAGCATGAAAGTTTTGTGCAAAATGCACAACCTACAAAAGTACTTATGCTCTTTAATGTAGGCGTAGAACCGCAAGCGGATTTACACAAAAAAGGTATGCAAATGCTGAGTAGCCAGCGCGATGCTTTTGGCTACAGCGGCATGAAAGAAAATTTGGTAATCAGTGCGGATATCGTACAGATCAATAGCTGGGGCGAATTGGTTTGTCGTCACTTTGATGCGGACGCCCTAGTGAATTGCCTGCTGCATTATTTGCGCGCAATACCTCCAGGAGCAAATACCGGTTTACCAGAACTGAGTATTCGCTGTTTTAGTTTGGGGCAGGGTGCGACTATTGAACAGCGTGTATTGGAATTGTGGCGCGCTATCATCACTTGCTTCTATTCCGGCACGCGTGCGCGCAATACTCGCTTTATTTTTGAAATGGCAGATGAATACTTCCTGCTGCAATTTATGCAGCAACACGCGCAAATTCTGCGCTTCCAAAGCTACGAAAAACTTTTAGAGAAATTAGCCCTGCCGCAAATGGAATTTAGCCCACTGGTGGTAGATGCCTATGCTCTGCGCGATAAACCGCTACGTTTATTTACTGACGTGATAAAAACACCTGCGATCTATTTATTCTTTAAATTGGAAAAAAATCAAGCGCATATCACGCTGGTAGATCAAAAGGGTGCATTCTTCAGCAAGACAACTCCGCTGTTTAATGTGCAATCACTTTTGCGTCCACTTTGCCGTTTTATTCGCTCCGCACTCGAGCGCCAAGCCCTGGATGCACAGTATCACTACGACAATACAATCAAGGTAGATGATCTACAAGCCATTAAAATATTTGAACTTATGGGCGACCCCAAACAAAAAACCGCCTATTTAGAAACCCGCAATATCGCGCAAGATTTAACGCAATTACAATTTATTAATGTGTGCGCAGTCGCTG